>CALGOA010000073.1 GCA_937958015.1 uncultured Acidimicrobiales bacterium
CAAGTAGAACAACTGCTCATCTGCAACTTTGGAGACGGTTGCTTCGTGACCGATCTGTGCGTCTCGGGTGCCGATCTCCATGTAGGGATAGGTATCGGAGATGCTGTGATCGTCGAGGATCAGTGCGTCGCACTGGACGTGGCTCTTGCAGCCATGAGCACCCTCTTCGACTCGAACCAGCCCGCGGTAGCTGCTGCGGCCACCGTCCTTGCTGATCGACTTCGACACGATCTTCGAGGTGGTCTCGGGAGCGGCGTGGACCATCTTGGCTCCGGTGTCCTGGTGCTGGCCGGCACCGGCGTAGGCAACCGACAGAACCTCACCGGTGGCCTTCGGTCCCATGAGCCAGACAGCTGGGTACTTCTGGGTGAGACGGGAGCCGATGTTGCCATCGATCCACTCCATATGGCCTTCGGCTTCCACCATGGCTCGTTTGGTGACCAGGTTGAAGACGTTGTTGGACCAGTTCTGGATGGTGGTGTAGGTGACGTGGGCCTGCTCCTTCACCACGATCTCGACGACGGCCGAATGCAGCGAGTCGCTGGTGTAGACCGGTGCCGAGCACCCCTCGATGTAGTGAACCTTCGAACCCTTGTCGGCGATGATGAGGGTCCGTTCGAACTGACCCATGTTCTCGGCGTTGATACGGAAGTACGCCTGCAGTGGCATCTCCACCTCAACGCCCGGCGGGACGTAGATGAACGAGCCACCACTCCACACCGCGGTGTTGAGCGAGGAGAACTTGTTGTCGTTGGCCGGGATGAGCTTGCCGAAGTACTCCTTGACGAGCTCGGGGTGCTCGCGCAGTGCGGTGTCCATGTCGCAGAAGATGACACCCTGCTGCTCGAGGTCTTCACGGTTGCGGTGGAAGACAACCTCGGACTCGTACTGCGCGGTGACGCCGGCGAGGTACTTCCGCTCGGCCTCGGGGATGCCGAGCTTCTCGTAGGTGTCCTTAATGGCGTCGGGGAGGTCGTCCCAGTTGTCCACCTGAGCGTCGGTGGGCTTGATGTAATAGAAGATGTCGTCGAAGTAGATCTCGGACATGTCGCCGCCCCAGGAGGGCATGGGCCGCTTGTCAAAATGGCGAAGCGCCTTCTCGCGCTTCTTGCGCATCCAGTCGGGCTCGCCTTTCATCCAGGACATTTCCTGAACGATGTCGAGGTTGAGGCCTTTCTTGGGCTTGAAGACGTAGTCTTCTTCGTCGCTCCAGCCGAGCTTGTACTTGCCGAGGTCGAGGTTGTCACCGGTGACGGTCATTTGAACTCACTCTCTCCGAGAACTGAGGATCTCCCCGCTTCGGGGAGTAATTGTTCCTACGGAGATTGTAACAATTAATGAGGCCAAAAGGAGATTCCGGCGGGGCAGGATTTTCGAATCAGTCCTGGCTGCTCAGAAGGCGCTCGAAGGTGATCCGACGCAGCCGGGATTCCAACTCGGGACACTTCTTCATGAGGCTGGCAAACTCACGCTCTTCGTACACAACGACGCCGGCGTCGGTCGCTGCGGTCACCGACGCATTGCGGCTGGAATTCGTGATCAGCGCCATCTCGCCCACGAAGTCGCCGGAGGAAAGTGTTGCCAGTTCGGTGCCGTCTCGTTCGACCGATAGTCGCCCCGACAGCACGAGCAGGACCTCTCGTCCCTCTGTGGACTGGTGAATCAGTTCCGAACCGGCCGCCAACGAACGTTCGGCTCCCGAACGTTCGAGCCGCTCGAACTCGTCCGCGGGCAGATCGACGAAGATCGGGGTGGAACGCAGCGGTTCGAGCGCCTCGGCATTTCGTGCGGCTCGAAAGAGGTTCTTGACGGGATTCATTGCGGGCCCTTCCGGCTGGCAGTGTTCAAACCCCAGTGTGGCGACCCGGAAGGCCGGAGTGAACCCAACGTGGCAGGGGCCACAGGGATTGTTCAGTCGATGCGTCGGAGGTTCTTTCGGTAGAACTCACAGCGACCGGCATATGCGTCGGCACTCATCCTGATCAGGTCGGCGCTTGCGGCATCGGGACGGATCTTGGCGGGGACGCCGAGCGCCAATGCGCCGGAGGGAACCTCGGTGTCGTTGGTGACAACGGCATTGGCTCCAACCAACGCCCACGACCGGACGACGGCTCGATGCAGCACGATCGATCCATTGCCGACCAGCGCGTTGTCTTCGATGACACAACCCTCCAGATGAACGATGTGTCCGATGGTGCAGTTGCTCCCGACCGTCGTCGGATGTTCCGAGGTTGTGTGCAGCACGGTGCCGTCCTGGATGGACGTGCGATCACCGATGAAGATCGGACCGTCGTCGCCGCGGATAACCGCCTGGGGCCACACCGACGAGTTGGCGCCGATACGGACGTCGCCGATGATCGTGCAATCCGGGTGAATGAACGCCTCACCGGAGATTGTGGGTTCGTCGGAGCCAAGTGCGTAGATCGCCATGCCTCAGGTTAGGCCCGAGGGAACCTCGAGGCCGACGCTTCCCCGTTAGACGCCCGAGCCCAGTCGGATGTCGAGAACGAACGCTCCGATGGTCAGAACGAACAGCAGCGCCAAGGTCACGTATGCCAACGGTTCGAGCTTGGCGACGTTCACACGAAGCGAACTATCGCGTCGCACCACATGCCCAATCTTCTCAGCGATCGTGACCGCTGCGTGCGAGCCATCCAGTGGCGGCAGCGGCAGAAGGTTGACCACTCCTACGGCAGTGCTCAAGATCGCAAACCAACGAAGGATGTAGACCCAACCCTGCGAAACCGCCCAGCCCGACAGTTCGGCTTGAGCGATCGGCGAGAGGAATCGGACGGGAACCTCGGTTGAGCCAGATGTGTCGAACACCGCACCGACATAGGTTCCGATGCTGGTGACCCAGGTCCACAGCGCGGAACAGGTTCCGACGATGACGCTCCACAGGTCCACGAATCCGCTACTCCAGACGAAGTTGCCGGACTCGATGTAGTTGGCCAGGCCGAAGGCGATAACTGCAGTTGCGATGTTGGTGAATGGTCCAGCGAGAATCGTTGCAAGACGGCCACCGTGGGTTGCGGCCCGATAGGACTCGTGCTCCTCGATCCCCTCGGGCAGAGTTGAGGTTGGAGTCATACCCCACAACTTCACGTAACCGCCCAGGAACACCGCCTTCAGTCCGTACCGGCAGCCGTTGTAGTCGACGCCGACGATCTCGGGTCCGAAGCCCCAGTAGAACTCCGTGGGTCGCATCCCGGCTCGACGGGCGAAGAACCAGTGCCCACCTTCATGGACCAGGATGATGATCGCCAGAAAGACGAGCAGATACAGAAACTGCTGAGCCCAAATGGCGCCAGCCAGCAGTGCGGCGGTGGTAACCAATCCCCAGAAGGGCGACAGGTTGAATCGGGAAAACCCGGGTCGGGGCTCCGAGATGATGGCGGGGGTCACAAAATCACAACCAAACGAAAATCAGCTTCAACAGGAACAAAACAAGTACGGCCCCAAACAACAACGGCCGGGTCCCATCTCATCATCTGAATCCCGGATCCGAAATACCGCCGGGAGGTTTCACCCACGGGCCTTAGGCGTCGATGACCGGTGGCACCTCACCAAACTGTCCATAACGGCCAGCGTGGAAGATCATGGGTTCCACGCCGTCGTACGCATCGAGTGCAACGACGCGCCCCACGTACAGGTCGTGGTCACCCACGGGAACGACGTCGTCGATGGTGCAGTCCACATAGGCGCGGATGCCCGGAAACAGTGGTGATTCGGTTCCCGGCGAGGGGGCCCACTCCCACTTTTCGAACTTGTCCTCGGCCTTGGACGCCATGGTGCCGCACAGTTCGAGCTGATCGTGGCAGAGGATGTTCACACAGAACGATCCAGCGTCTCTTAGGCCAGCACCGCTGCCGCTCTGGTTGCCCAGAAAGAACCCGACCAGGGGTGGATCGAGCGAGATCGACACGAAGGAGCCGATGGCCACGCCGACGGGACCCTTCGGTGACGACGCGGTCACGACGGTGACACCGGTGGGCATGTGCCCCAGCACGCGGCGGAATTCGGATGGATCGATCGTTGTCTCGCTCACAACGCCGAGACTACCCGGCGGGGATTGAAGAGTTAACCCGAGGTGAGTTGAAGGCCCTCGAAGGCCGCCATCACGTCGATGCCGAACTCGTCGGCTTCCTCGGCAAGTTGCTTCTCTGCGGTCCGGACCCAATCGTCGGAGTGGGACGGGTCATGATGGAAGAGGACCAACCGCTTCGCACCAACCGCCTTCGCAACCTCGAGTGCGTACATCGGGGTGCTGTGACCCCAGTCGGTCCTGTCGGCGAACTCGTCGGCGCTGTATTGCGCATCGTGGATCAGAACGTCAACGCCGGCGCACAACTCGAGCACCTCGGGTGACACGGTCATGGACCCGTCGCTGGGTTGTTGATGGTCGCTGATGTAGGCAACCGACCCGGTCGAGTTCTGAATGCGGTAACCGTTGGTGACCCCGCAGTGGGGCACTTCACCGATGTGCACAGTGCAGTCACCGGCTTCGATCACAGCGCCGTTGCCCGACTCGACGAACTCGACCGATCCGGGAAGGTCGGACAACTTCACCGGAAACAGCGGCGGTTGCACGAAACGTTCAACTTCTTCGGCCAACGTGCTGTCCGACTGACGGGGTCCCACCAGCCGCAGATTCGAGTTGGGATGCAGCAACGGCCGAAAGAACGGAATCCCCTGGATGTGATCCCAATGAAGGTGGGTCACCAGTGCGGTGCCGCTGAACGACTTCTGGCCCCGGGCTTCAAGTTCAGCCCCGTAGTACCGCAGCCCGGTACCGAGATCCAGAACGATCGGGTCGCCTCCGTCGTGTTCGACGACGACACATGCGGTGTTGCCCCCGATCTCACGGGTGGCATCACACGAGCAGGGCGTCGAGCCCCGCACGCCGAAGAACGAGATCTTCAACATTCAGGCAAACATCCAGTTGCAGGCGGCGATCGGTTGGATTGGAAGAACGTACGCCAAAGGCCACAGAATTGGAAGATCTTGTGAAGAAGATCACCCGGATCTGCGTGGCTCGGATCCGTACGTGTGACCGGCGTCTCGCCTCTGCCCGCGATACTCAGTACTGTCGAAGGCGTGACCGTCGAAGTATCCACAGCACCGATTCAGTCCGGGCTTGTCGCAGTCGTCAAGCGAGACTGCCCCACCTGCGAACTGGTAGCACCGCTGCTTCGCCAGATCGCCGGATCAGCAACTCCCCTGGCGGTGTATGTGCAGGACGATCCCGGGTTTCCCGACCTTGGTTCGGACTCCCCGATCGATGACACCTCGCTGGATTTCTCGTATCACAACGACATCGAGACCGTTCCAACACTGATCGAACTGCGCGACGGGCACGAGGTGCGTCGCACCGTTGGCTGGTCACGTGCTGACTGGCAGGAGTACACCGCCGACGCGGCCTTGGGCGAGGACCTTCCCGCCAGTCGCCCGGGCTGCGGGTCGATGTCGGTCGATCCGATGATCGCCGACGAACTTGAGGCCCGGTTCAATGGCTCGATCCTGAAGAGCCGCCGCGTCGAGTTCGCAGCCATGGAGGATGACTTCGAGGCCGCATTCGATCGGGGTTGGACCGACGGGCTCCCCGTCGTACCCGCCACCGAGGTACGGGTCCTACGAATGTTGGCTGGCACAACCCGTGATCCGGGAGAGATCGTCGCCACCGTTCCTCCCAATCTGGTGGAGGTGACGGTGGAACAGGTAGCCATCAACGCGGTGATGGCCGGCTGCAAACCCGAGTACCTCCCGGTGGTTCTGGCCGCGGTCGAAGCAGCCTGCACCGACGAGTTCAACATGCACGGACTGCTCGCAACCACCTACTTCTCGGGGCCGGTCATCGTGGTGAACGGCCCGATCGCCGCCCGCATCGGAATGAACAGCGAAGGCAATGTCTTCGGTCAGGGAAACCGCGCCAACATGACGATCGGGCGAGCCCTTCAGCTGGTGGTGCGCAACCTCGGCGGTGGAGCGCCGGGTGAGGTCGACATGGCGATGCACGGCTCTCCCGGGAAACTGAGCTTCTGTTTCGCAGAACGCGAACACGATTCGCCATTCAACTCACTGGCCGAGTCCCGCGGGTTTGACCCGGGCGAGAGCACCGTCACGCTGTTCGCAGGGCAGGGGCCCACGCCGATCGTGGATCAGCTCTCGCGCAACCCCGAATCACTGGTGCGTTCGTTCGCCGCAATCATGCGGGCGGCCCATCACCCCAAGTTGGTGATCGGGTTCGACTCGATGCTGGTCATCTCCCCTGAACACGGTCGAATCTTCGCCGAGGCGGGCTGGGACCGGGCACGGCTCGATGCGGAACTTCGGAAGTTGCTCACGATCCCGGGCACTGAAGTGATTCGCGGCGCCGGAGACATCGACGAGGGCCTGCCCGTCGACTTCGCCGAGAGCGACCTGCCCAAACACCGCGACAACGGGATGCCCATCATCCATGCCGGCGGCGACGCCGGATTGTTCTCGTCGCTGATATCGGGTTGGGTCGGCGGATCGATGGGATCCGAACTTGTAACCCGCCGCATCGAGACATGATCGCCAGCCCAATTCAAAGCCAATTCGAATCGAATCCGAGGAGTAGAAGATGACAAAGGTGCTCGACCCCACAGCGGGGCGAATCGCAGAGGGACTCCAACCGGCGGCACGGCCGTCGTCGCTGGAGGGAAAGACCGTCGCACTGCTCGACATCAGCAAACCTCGAGGCAACGTGTTTCTGGATCAGCTTCAGGCCGACCTTGAGTCCCAAGGCGTGCAGGTGAAACGGTTCACCAAACCGACCTTTGCCAAACCGGCTCCCGTGGATCTGCGCCATGAGATTGCGACGAGCTGTGATGCGGTGATCGAAGCGCTGGCCGATTGAGGCAGCTGCACGTCGTGCAGTGTGCACGACAGCAGCGATTTCGAACGTCGGGGCCTGCCGTCGGTGTTCGTAGCGTCATCGGTCTTTGAACAGGCTGCGGACACCCAGGGTGATGCGATCGGATTCCATCCTCAGCGGGTCTTCGTTGAACATCCAATTCAGGATCGAACCGACGACGAAATGAAGGTCATCGCATCCGAGGCGGTCGATCGCCTCGTCGCGGCCCTGGTCGCCGATTGATGAGGTCAGGCAGCCTCTCGTAGTTGCCTAGTAGATGTCCAGCAGTGCCGGCAGGTCCGATGCGGTGAGTATTCCGATCGGTTTCTGCGACCGTTTGCCGTCGTGAGTGATCACGATGGCGCTCAGGATCGTGCCGGCGTCGTGAGCGTCGTCGAAGAGACCGACCGCGTCGTTGAAGGTTGCGTTGCGGTCGAGCAGACGCCAATCAGCGTGGTCGTCGGCCGACTCGAGCACCGTTGAGACGGGTGTCGAGGCGGGCACCCCCGACTCCCAGGCCTGAGCCAGCCAGCGGGTGACGGCGGTGGCGGTCAGTAGCCCATGGAGACCGTTGTCGTCGTAGACGGGCAACTGGGAGAACCCACCGTTCTTCATCGTCTCGGTCGCGGTCTGAATCGAGTCACTGGGCGCCACCCGAGACACCTCGCGCTGAAACGTTCCGCTGATCTTTGGCGGTGACGACAACACCTTGGCCAGCTTCAGGAACTCATCGAGAGCGCCCTCGACCGGCTCGGCGATCACTTGACCCCCGCCCCGCCGTTCGTGGACGATCGCATTGCGGAGGTCGTGCCACTGGAGCAGGTCGTCACGGAATCGGCCGATAACCCGGTCCCGCTTGCTGAGTTCCTTCACCATCACGGAGAACGATTTGATGTTCTCGGCCCCGAGGGATTTTCGAAAGTGCTTCTCCAGTTCCGCATAGGCATCCAGAAAGGCATCGGCTCGTTGACTCACGTGACGAGGCTACAAACTCAGCTCGGCCAGAAGTTCCTGAAGCGATCGAAGACTATTGGCCAACTGATCGGCGAGAACCTGGAGTTCGGTGTCTGCAACATCGACGGTGATCGGCACATCGAGCTGAACCGGGACCTCGGCATTCACCGGAACCGTCTCGTTGATCGGCACGTCGACTTCCAGCTGAATCGGGACATCCACATCCACCGGCACCTCCACATCGACCGGCACCTGGCCGAGCGGAGTGTCGATCTGAATGGTGGTGTCGACCGTCTGCTGAATCGTGATCGTCTCGTCGATCGGGAACGAGAACGTTCGGTCGATGGTGATCTCCGTATCGATCTCGATGACCTCGTCGATCGGCACCTGGAACTCGATGGTCGATGCGCCGAATCCCTCCAACTCGGTGATCGCTTCGTCGAGTCCGCCCTCGATGGTGGGCTGCACTTCGGCCAACTGTCGGGATATCTCCAGTACCTGAGCGGCCACGATCGCCGAGCCCGCGGCGCCCTCCTCCACCCGCACGAGATCCGCCTGCGTCTGGGCCAATTCCGCCTGGGCGGTCTCCAACTCGTCTCTGGTGTCGCCCAGCGCTGAGGCTACGGATGCGGTCCACAGGACAACGCCGAGGAGCGTTATGCCAAGCAGGCCAATCGCTGCCATCAACGGCTTCGATCGTTCGTTCATTTTGGACGCTCCAGACGTCGGTTCGTTCGAGGTGTTCATTGCCAGCGCCGCCAGCAGTCCCACGAGAGTGAAGAAGCCGGCTGCGATGAAGGTCTCTGAAATTGCGTCGGCGGTGAGCTGGCCCGATGCGGTCACGACCGCGTCCTGGAACCCGGGATCGGTGATGGGAGGTAGTTCGAGTTCGGCCCGTGCGCTGTTGAAACGGCCCAACGCCCACGCGGTGAGAGCCGCCAGGCCGACGCTCAGCCCGATCAGCCGCACCACCATCACGATGGCGGCCGCAGCACCCCGATCCGACGGCGGCGAGGCGTCGACAACCGCAGCCGTCGTGGGGGCGAAAACGAGCCCGAGACCTGCTCCGAGAACGGACAACTCGGCTGCACCGAGCCACCAGTTCAGATCCGGGTTCCAGGTGAAACCCATCAGGAACAGGCCGGCTGCCGACAGCGCAAGTCCGGCGACGGTGGGACCGCGGGTACCTACGGCCTCGGTAAGCCGACCGCCGACATAGGACGTGATCGCCATTGAGCCGGTCAATGCGGCGAGCAACCAGCCCGATCGCACTGCGGCGCGCTCCAGATCGATTTCGATCGCGTTCACGAAGATCGGCACGTCGACCATCGCGATCACCAGCGCCGCTCCAACGACGAAGTTAACCATCAGCGCGATTCGAAGATTCAAGCCTCGGTAGAAGCCGGGTGAGATGAGGGGGTCGTCGGAACTGCGTTGATGCAGGGCGAATCCGAACAGCGATAAGAAGGCGATCGGTAAAAGCCATATGAACCGGAATCCTCGGCCGCCCTGCAGCTCTGCAAGACCACTGACGCTCTGAACCTCGGCGTCGCCCAACAGCGCAAGGTCGAGGACGATAAGGGTGCCGGCCAACAAGGCAGCTCCGGTCCAATCGACCCGAGGCCGGCGTTCCACGTCGTCGACCTCGGCGAGAGCCCACCACACCGCCACCATCCCGATAATTGCAAGTGGAATGTTGAGCCAGAACTGCCAGCGCCAGTCGAGGAATCGAACCAGCATCGCCCCGTACAGCGGGCCCCATACCCAGCCGAGGGTTTCGATGGCACCCAACGTCCCCAGCGCTCGAGATCTGTTGTCGGCGTCGAACACATCGGCTACGACCGCCAGCGCCACCGGCACCATGGCACCGCCGCCCACCGCCGTGAGAATCCGGCCGACCAGCAGTGGCGTGAGCGAGTTCGACAGGGGCACCACAACCGTGCCCACCAGGAAGATCCCGTAGGCCCCGAGGAACAGACGGCGACGACCGACTACATCACTGAGCTTTCCCGCCAGCGGCATGATGGCGACGAAGGCGATGAGGTACACGTTGACGATCCAGGCGGCGTCGTCCAGCCCATCGGGCAGGGTCAGACCGACGTCGTTGATCATCGGCCGGAGCATCGTCGTGACGACCGTGAGATCGTCGGCCGCCACAAACATGGCGAATCCGACCGCCGCCAGAATGGCAGCCGGGGAAGCCGGCCTTCGCATGCCTACTGACCGACCGTCGGATCGCTGATTTCGAACGTCTCTCCGTAGTCGTCGAGTTCGAGTACCCAACCGTTCGAGCTTCCACCGATCTCGGTGTCGAATTCGATCGCCCGCACCAGAGCCGTGCGCGCATCGAGCCACAGATCCAGATCCACATCCGACCCCCGAACCAGATCGGCTGTCACCGCGCGAATTCGGGCCTCGGGCGCCGTACCGGTCAGGTGGTAGGTGTCCACCCCATCACGCTGTTCTTCGGCAACGAATTCCACCGAGTCGAGGCTCTCCAACAACGGCTGCCAGGCACCTTTGGGATCGAAAAGGCTGGACGGATCGATATCGAAGCCCGGCGGCAACGTCTCGAACGTTCCGGTGACCGGATTGGAAAGCCAGATCTCCTCGTCGATAGCCACGGCGCCGATCCGGGTTCTCAGCGCGTCGTTCACCGTGACCTTCAGTTCGGCCTGAGCAGACGCGGGCGCGCTGTAGACACCTTCGAGGCTGTCGAGTCCGATCGCTTCGGTGGCATCGATGTACACCGGAGCACCGCTTCGTTCCAGGGTGAACCGAGCTCCGACGACCTCCCCCATCGCCGCGGCACTGGCGCTCTGTAGCGCCGCCGCATCGGTAGCCAACTTCTCGCCATCGTTGGCCGATGAACCATCGCCACCGGTGCAGGCGACCGCCGCCAGCATCAACGCCGCCAGCGCGACCAGTGAACGTAATCGCAGAGGCAGCACCGGACCAGTGTGGCTCACGTGGGCAGGGCGTAGCGAGCACCGGCCCGGACCACCAGTCCGTCATCCAACAGGCCGGCCAGCACTCGTTCGGCCCGATCGGGGTCGTGGGGCCAGCCCATCGCGTCAGGAATCGCCTCCCAGTTCAGTGGGTCGTCACGTAGCGCTCTCACCAGCCGGGCGCGGCCCTGTCGGTCCGAGCCTTCGAATAGCGACTGCTTCTTCGACACTGCGGCAGATCCCACGGAGGGGTCGGGATCGGGACGGCCACCACCAAACCAGACACAGCCGGTTCGGACCGGGCAAACCTCGCAGGTTGGTTTCTTCGTGCAGACGAGCGCACCTAACTCCATGATCGCCTGATTCCACAACCAGGAGTGTCCGGCGGGAACCAACGAGTCGGCCAACGCCTGCGCGGCTGCGGGCTTCAGGGCCGCTCCCGTGTGGCGCGCTAAAACCCGACCGATATTGGTGTCCACCACTGCGTCGGGTTCTTCGAAGGCAAAAACCCGAACCGCCCGGGCGGTGTAGGGCCCGACACCAGGAAGCGCAAGAAGTTCGGCGAGCCCGGTCGGGACGGCGCCGTGGTGTGCGGAGGCGATCTGCTGCGCAGCTCGGTGCAGGTTCAGCGCTCGCCGGTTGTACCCCAGTCCTGTCCACGCGGATATCACCGCCGCAGCGGGTTGTTCGGCCATGGCGACCGGGGTGGGAAATTGGCCCAGGAAGACAGGCAGCCGCTCGATAACCCTCGACACCTGGGTCTGCTGGAGCATTGTTTCGCTCACCAGAATCGTCCACGGGTCCCGGCTCCGACGCCAAGGAAGGTCCCGGCCATTTCGGTCAAACCAAGCCGTTAGACCCTCTAATGAATCGGCACCTCTGCTTTGGCTACCCACGGGTATAGAGCCTACGTTTGGGGGTCTATGTCTTCCGATATCGCTTCGATTCCCGCACCGGACCTTCAGGACGCAGTCGCTGCGTTGGAAGCGGCATCCGCGGTGGTCGACACCGCAATTCTGAAACTGGCCGCTACGGGTTCGGTGGACGAGGATCAGGTGCTCGCCTACGACATTGGACATGCCGCCGCGGCGATCGAAACCGCCCGGTCGATGATCGACTACGGAGCCAAGGGAACAGTCGAAGGCCAGCTGACCTGCGTTTTTGTCGCTGACATCATCTCCGAACTGGGTGCCAAACTGTGGGGCCGTGAGTCGGTCTGGGGTATCGATCCGGGTGCCCTCGATGACACCAGAAGCTTCGTTTCGGCGTGGCGCAACCCCGACGTGCTGGCGGCCATGGCCTACGTGGACGGCCCTCGTCATCTGGATTCTGAGTTTGAGTTGGTGGAGGACACGTTCAAACGTTTCGCCACCGAACAGGTCGCCCCCAGAGCCGAACACATCCACCGCACCAACTCCGATATCCCCGAGGACCTGATCAGCGGCCTGGCCGAAATGGGACTGTTCGGTTTGAGCATCCCGGAGGAACATGGCGGTTTCGCCTCCGGCGGCGAGGGTGACTACTTCGGCATGATCATCGCCACCGAAGAGCTCAGTAAGGCATCGCTGTGCGCCGCCGGTTCTCTCATCACCCGCCCGGAGATTCTCGCCCGTGCCATCGAAGCCGGCGGAACCGACGAGCAGAAGGCCAAGTGGCTTCCCCAGCTGGCAATGGGCGAGAAGCTGAACTGCATTGCGGTGACCGAACCCGACTATGGCTCGGATGTCGCCGGCATCAAGGTCGCCGCCATCGAGGCGACCGGCCCCAATGGTGAGGCCGGATATACGATCACGGGCGTCAAGACCTGGTGCACGTTCGCGGCTCGCGCCGACGTGATGATGGTTCTGGCCCGCACCGAAGCCGACCGCTCTCTGGGCCATCGGGGTCTGTCGATCTTGATCGTCGAGAAGGACCAGGGCGACAGCCACGGTTTCGAGCTGACCCAGGAGGGTGGCGGCACGATGGAGGGCCGACCGATCGACACCATCGGCTATCGGGGAATGCACTCCTACGAGGTCGCATTCGACAACTGGTTCGTTCCGGCAGAAAACCTGATCGGTATGGACGAGGGCCGTGGCCGAGGGTTCTACTACCAGATGGCCGGGTTCGAGAATGGCCGCATTCAGACCGCCGCCCGTGCGGTCGGTGTGATGCAGGCTTCCTACGAGGCCGCCAAAGAGTACGCCGAGAACCGCATCGTCTTTGGCCAGCCGATCGCCGAATACCAGCTGACCAGAGTGAAGCTGACCCGGATGGCTGCGATCATCCAGGCATCGCGCCAATTCAGCTACCAGGTGGGCCGCATGATGTCCAAGGGCGAGGGCAAGATGGAAGCCAGCATGATCAAGGCATTCGTCTGCAAGGCCTCAGAGTGGGTGACGCGTGAAGCGATGCAGATCCATGGCGGCATGGGCTACGCGGAGGAGTATGACGTGAGTCGCCACTTCGTGGATGCTCGGGTACTCAGCATCTTCGAGGGCGCCGACGAGACACTGACCCTGAAGGTGATCACCCGAACGCTGGTGAAGAACGCCACGGTCAACCAGGGCTGACCCTGTCGACCTCGTGGGGGTCAGGTTCTACCCCTCGGCCAGTGTTCCCTGGAACGGCATTGGATCGCCAGGGCGCGGAATCATGGGCCGGCTCCAACTGAGCACCTTCGCCAGATGTGACGTGACCTCACGCCATGCGGTGGGGTCCCAGCCCGACGCTGTGGCGTAGGACAAGTCGCTGTACACGGCGGTCACGCTGGGAAGTCGTTCGATTCCGAGCGCCTCGACCACCTTGCGGTCCTCGTCGGCAAACGTGAGGAACTTGTCGGCCCACGGACCGAGGAACTGCTTACAGCCATCTGCGTCGGCCGTACACAGCCATGCGGTCCGGACATTGGCCGGTGTGAAATGCTCCAGGAAACGGCCTGCTGTCTCGATGATCCATGCACTTTCGTGGGTATAGGGATCCAGCGAAACGAGCAGCAGGGGGTACGAAGTCAGCCAGTCACGGACCGCGTACGGCTTCCCATGAATCGAGTCGAGGACCATCCCCTCCGGCGCGTAACCCACGGCGGGCGAGGGTAGCGCAATAGTCCGGTGGCTCAGAACTTCTGCGCCAACAAAGTCCGGTGAAATCCCCGGCCACCTAGGAAGTTGTGGGGCGTGTCGACAGAGATGCAACACTATCGACATGACTTCGCCTCAGGTATCTGATCCGTTCTACAACGACGACCATGCCGCTTTCGGGTCGGCGATCAGAGATTTTGTCGCGAGCGAGATCACCCCGAACGCCCACGAATGGGACGAGGCTGGCGAGTTCCCGCGCGAGCTGTACAAAAAGGCCGGCGCCCTCGACATCTTTGGCGACGGCTTTTCCGCCGAATACGGCGGGCACGGCCAGCGCGATGCGCTGATGCGCAAGGTGATCATGACCGAGCTGTCCCGCTCGGGCTCCGGCGGTGTCGTCGCCGGAATGCTGAGCAACTACATCGGGCTACCTCCGGTCGAGAAGTACGGCTCCCACGAGCTGAAGTCGAAGGTTCTGCCCCCGTGTATGTCGGGAGAACACATCGGGGCGCTCGCCATCACCGAACCGTCGGGTGGCTCCGACGTTGCCCGGATCCGGACCACCGCAAAACGCGACGGTGACCACTACGTCGTCAACGGCGAAAAGACGTTCATCACCTCGGGCATGCGGGCCGACTGGTTCACTACTGCGGTGCGCACCGGTGGCGACGGACCAGCCGGAATCTCGATGCTCGTGATTTCGGGTGACAGCGAAGGTCTCCAACGGACCAAGCTGGACAAGATGGGCTGGTTGGCCTCGGACACGGCGACGCTGTACTTCGATGACGTGCGGGTCCCGGTCGGAAACCTTCTGGGCGAAGAGAACAGCGGATTCACCTACATCGTCACCAACTTCAACGCCGAGCGGATCGATCTGGCGACCCAGTCGATCACGTTCGCCCGGCTCTGTTACGAGGCCGCGCTCGAGTGGGCGCGGGAGCGACAGACCTTTGGAAAGCGCCTGGCCGACCATCAGGTCATCCGCCACAAGCTGGTCGACATGGACCGTCGGATCAGCGCCTGCGACGCCTGGCTGGATCTTCTGAGCTGGCGACTGAATCAGGGCGACGATCCCGTCGCCGAAATCGCCGAAGCGAAAGTAGACGCCACCCTCACCTTCGAATTCTGCGCGAGGGAAGCCGCACAGATCCTCGGAGGGGCCAGCTACCTGCGCGGTGACCTGGTAGAGCGCCTCTATCGCGAGGTGCGCGTACAGGCCATCGGAGGCGGCTCTGAAGAGATCATGAAGGACCTGGCTGGCCGCCAACTGGGGCTGTGATTTTTGCCTGTGCTCGCCTCTGAGTCTGCGTGGCGAACGCTGGGGTCTTGGGGCCGTTCACTGGGCTCGGTCTGGTTTCACTTCTGACGGGTCGCTCCGGCCACGTTCACGGAGCCGGCGCAGGCGCCGCTTACTGCCTTGCTGGCGCGCCGGAGGCTCCCCCGGACAGACAGGGTGGGGTACGGCCGGTACACCGCCGCGGAGCACGGACCGTACCCCGAGTGTGGCGCGCTGGTTCGTACCAGCAGACGCAACGAACCTATGAGGGCGGACCCTTTATAGCGGGCGAATGCTTCGAAGGTCAGGGGTTGCGACCTTAACCACCCGATCTGAGCACTGAATGCTCACGCCTCGCGGCCCTGCGGCGAGGATGGTGCCGGTAATGACACCGGTTCCGGTGTGAACCTGGGAGTTACGCCCCAGCAATCGTGTGGGGTCAACTGGACTCTGCATTTTCTTTTCCCTTCGTAACCGCGCTCCGTTGAGCGGTTACGAGCTCACACTACGGCACCCGGGGACCCGAATGAAGTCAAACGTGGCAATCGACCCAGAGGAATTGCCCGTTGTACCCACAACCGTAATCCGGCCCATTTTCGGACTTGGGTGGCGACCCAAACGGATGTGAGGGGTGTGCCCGGGACTGGCGGCGGTCAGTCCCGGGCACGACATGGGGTCAAAGCCCGACCTCCGAGAGCTCGCCGATTCAGCCCGGCTAGCGGAGTGTGTCGTCCAAATGCCAGACGTCGAACCCATGTGCTAGTAGAACCATCGACACAGTTTCGGAAGACCTGAGGAATTGGATGTAATCGCGCCGCGCGCCTAGCGTCCGATCGGTATGGGACCACTAGAGGGAATCACCGTCATCGAGCTTGCTGGCATCGGCCCGGGCCCGTTTGCTGCGGGGCTCATGTCCGATATGGGCGCCCACGTCATCCGGGTGGAACGACCACTGTCGTCGACCCCCGAGACGCCGGCCATCGACACCCTCAATCGGGGTCGATCATCGATCGCCGTGGACCTCAAACATCCCGATGGCATCGGCGTAGTGCTCGATCTGGTCAGCACCGCCGATGTGTTGCTGGAGGGATTTCGGCCGGGCGTGACCGAACGGCTCGGCCTCGGTCCCGAGGTCTGCATGGATCGGAATCCGGCGCTGGTGTACACCCGTATGACCGGTTGGGGTCAGGACGGGCCCTACGCGCAGTCCGCGGGTCACGACATCAACTACATCGCTCTGTCCGGCGCCCTGAGTCTTCTTGGCCGCGAGGGCGACGCCCCCGTTCCGCCGGTCAACCTCGTCGGTGATTTCGGCGGTGGTGCGCTCTACTGCGCGTTCGGAATGGTCTGCGGTGTTCTCGAAGCCCGGTCGAGCGGGCAGGGTCAGGTGATCGACGTGTCGATGGTCGACGGGTCCGCCAGCCTCACCAACATGATGTGGACGATGAAGGCCATGGGGTTCTGGTCCGCCGAACGCGGCACGAATATGTTGGATACCGGCGCCCACTTCTACGAGGTCTACGAGTGTGCCGACGGCCTGCACGTGAGCATCGGATCGATCGAACCTCAGTTCTATGCCGAATTGCTTCGCGTCACCGGACTCACCGACGATCCCGGATTCCAGGCTCAAATGGATCGACCCCAATGGTCGCACCTCAAAACTCGATTGGCCGACGTGATGCGTACGAAAACCCGATCCCAGTGGTGCGACCTGATGGAACACACCGACATCTGTTTCGCCCCGGTGCTTTCCATGGATGAAGCGACGATGCACCCTCACAACCAGGCTCGGGGAACGTTCACCACCGTCGACGGTGTCACCCAACCCGCCCCGGCGCCGCGCTTCAGCCGGACGCCGGGAGCAATCCAGGGGCCACCGGTCCACGCTGGAGCCGACACCGATGCGGTGCTCACCTCTATCGGACGGGGTGAAGATATTGCGGCGCTGAGGGCTTCCGGAGCGATCGGCTGACGTGACACTATGACGCCATGGGTGACCCGCTTCTCGAGCCGTTCCAGCTGAAACATCTGACGCTCAGAAACCGAATCTTCTCCTCATCGCACGAACCGGCCTACGCCGAAGCTGGCATGCCGACCGATCGTTACCGGCTGTACCACGAGGAAAAGGCCAAAGGCGGCGTGGCGCTCACCATGACCGCTGGTTCGGCGATCGTGGCCGAGGACAGTCCTGCCGCATTCGGCAACCTCCATGCCTACGACGATGCGATCGTCCCATGGATCCAGCGGCTGACCGATGGAGTCCACGAGCACGGCGCTGCATGCATGATCCAGTTGACACATCTCGGTCGCCGCACGGGCTGGTCCCACGCTGATTGGTTGCCGGTGGTCGCCCCGTCCCCGCTTCGGGAACCCGCCCACCGCGCCATCCCCAAGGAGGCCGAGGACTGGGACATCGAACGGATCATCGGCAAATATGCCGATGCGGCCGAACGGATGCAGGCCGGCGGAATGGACGGGATCGAACTGGAGTCCTACGGCCACCTCTTCGATGCGTGGTGGTCGCCGGCGACCAATCGCCGCTCCGACGAGTGGGGCGGGGAGCTGGAGAACCGCCTGCGATTCCCGTGGCGCGTGCTGGAGGCGATACGGGCCCGGGTTGGGAGTCGGTTCATCGTGGGTCTTCGGATGTTCATCGATGAGTCGCTTCCCGGTGGCTTGCGAACCGAGGACGGATTGGAGATTCTCGGGCGCTTGGAAGCTGACGGTCTGGTCGACTTCATCAACGTGGCCCGAGGGGCGATCGACACCGACAGTGCGCTGACCAACGTCATACCGATTCACGGAATGGCGGCAGCTCCACATCTCGATTTTGCGGGCATGGTCCGGGCCTCCACCTCGCTGCCGGTTCTTCACGCGGCAAAGATCGACGATGTTGCCACGGCTCGCCATGCGATCGCGGAGGGCAAACTGGACCTGGTCGGGATGACTCGGGCACAGATGGCCGACCCTCACCTCGTGAACAAGATCATCGCCGGACGCGAGGCGGAAATCCGACCGTGCGTTGGAGCCACGTACTGCCTCGACCGAATCTACGAAGCGGGCGAAGCGTTGTGTATCCACAACGCAGCGACCAGCCGGGAAGAGACCATGCCCCACCACATCGAGCCGGCGGCCCAATCGCGCCGCGTCGTCGTGGTTGGTGCTGGCCCCGGCGGGCTGGAGGCTGCCCGCGTGGCCGCCGAACGCGGGCACGAGGTCATCGTTCTGGAGGCCATGCCATGGGCCGGTGGTCAGATCCGGCTTGCGGCCCGCAACCCTCGTCGGGTCGATCTGGCCGGCATCGTCGATTGGCGAGTCGACGAACTCGATCGATTGGGAGCAGACATCAGATATGACACGTTCGCCGATCGCGAGCTGGTTCTGAACCTGCAGCCGGATGTGGTGATCGTGGCCACGGGCGGACTCCCCCAGCTCCCCGATCTTCAGGGTGGCGAGGAGCGGGTGGCAACGAGTTGGGACGTTCTGGGCGGCGACGTCACCCCGGCCGGACGAGTGCTGTTCTATGACGACAACGGAACCCACTCGGCGTTGTCGGCGGCCGAGATGATCGCACGGTCGGGCGCCGACCTCGAGATCGTGACGCCCGAACGCATGCTGGGAATCGAGGTCGGCGGCATGAATCACGTTCCCTACGCCAAGGCCTTCAACGAGACCGAGACCCGCGTCACCCTGAACCAGAGGGTGCGTTCGGTTCGGCCCGAGACCGGCGAACTGTGCGTTGAGATCGGTAGTGACCAAACCGACCATCGAACGGTGCGGCACGTGGACCACGTCGTCGTCGACTACGGCACCCTCCCAATGGACGGCCTCTACTTCGACCTGAAAGCTCACTCGAAGAATCTCGGCGCCGTGGATTACACCGCTCTCATCGAAGGACGTCCCCAGCAGTTGGCCGACAATCCCGAAGGAACCTTCCAGCTCTTCCGCATCGGCGACGCCGTGGCGAGCAGAAACATCCACGCGGCCATCTACGACGCGTTGCGCCTGGTCAAAGACCTCTAACGAGCCTCTCCAGAAGTGACCCCGCCGAACTCTGTCACACCCCTGGAGGAGGATGTCGGTATGAAGATCACCCGCATCCCCACCACCGATCCAGCCCAGGTCGCAGCCGCCACCGCTCGGCTTGCCCAAGCCTTCGGTCCGCTGTCGTTCATCGACCGAACCGAGCGGCCGGCAACGCCGAACCAGCCTCGCCGACCTCTACCTCGGGCGGCCTAGATCTCGCCCGATGCCTGAGGAAGTACGTCGGCCAGCAAAACGTCCCACGCATCGATGCCACAGCCATTGCTGCGATCGATCGTGATATCGATGTCGTTGCCGCTCAACATGCCAACGATCCGGGCGGTGTCCGGGCCACCGAAGATCTCGGTGCACACCTGGTCATCAGCGGGCCCGTTCACGAGATACTGCTCGATGTCAGGCCGGGCCAGCGCCGTACAGGCCGCATCGGCCCGAACGCCATCGGTCGGATCCGGAATCAGGGTCGCCGTGTCGCCGAAGCAGGCCAGTTCGTAGCTGACCGTGTCCAACTCAGGGTGTTCGATATCGATCTTCAGCGTGCCGATCGCATACGAACCGCCACCTAGCGGCAGATCGTCGGCCGCCACAACTCCATCGTCGTCCAGTGCGCCGTCGCCACCGGTGTCGTCAAGATCGATCTGGTCTGTGCCGTCGTCGCCGACAGCAGGAAGGTCCACGTCGGTTGCTGTGGATCCGCCACAGGCGGCTCCTACGAGGCTTAGGGCGGTAAAGAGGGTCAGGAGGGGAAGGGTGGGGGTGTTCATAACTATGTGACGTCTCCGGTGGGGTCTCAGTTCCCGTTCGGCCCGGATCTCGGACTTATGAATCGTCCGGTAGTGCGTCGCATGCTTCGAGCGCCATGAAGTACAGACGGAAGAAGTCATCGTTCATCTCACCGGTGTAGAGCACGGTGAGGTCGGACGTACTCATCGTTTCAGCTACCTCGGTTGCCACGCAGTCTGCATCACCTTCCCGTACGCCCTGGTCCACCAGTTGTGGGCGGAGCTGCTCGGCCACCGCCGTACGATCGCCACACTCGAAGATCGCCTCGAACTGCCTTCGTTGGAACCTGATGCCGTCCTCGCCGGCAGCCACCTGTTCGGTCAGTTCCCACAGCCCGATTCGTTCCTGCAGCGCCCGCACCGCGCAGGTGGCTACCTCGCTGTCCAGCCCGTTGGCCGCAGCGAACGATTCCGCCAGCGCGGGGCTGATCTGATCCTCCAGCCCGCACGTTCGAACAGCATCGAACTGCCGCTGGGAGAACAACGACAGTTCGGCATCGCTCAGTTCGTTTTCGGAGTTGATGAGGTCGGCCAACTCGTCGTCGGCGTAGGAGGTCTGAAGCTCGGTGACCACACAACGGGCATCACCTTCGGCCAGATCGGGACGGGTCTCGACCAGCGACTCAACGAAGTCGTCGGGTCCCGGATCGGCGGAACACGACGCTGCGACCATCACGAAACACAGGAGGGAGGCAAGGGTGAATCGCATGTGCCTCGCAGGTTAGTTGACCATCTTCTCCCGGCCGGCCCAGTACGGATCGCGAAGTTTGAACTTCTGCAGTTTCCCCGTCGCGGTGCGAGCCAACACATCGCGCATCTCGACCGACGTCGGGCACTTGTAGTGGGTCAACCGGTCCCGGCAGAAGCTGATCAGATCGGCCTCGGTGGCGTCTGACCCCTCGGTCAGAACCACTAGTGCCTTCACGGTTTCGCCCCATTTCTCGTCGGGAACTCCGATGACCGCAACCTCAGCAACATCGGGATGGGAGAACAGCACATCCTCCACCTCGATCGAGGAGACGTTCTCGCCACCGGAGATGATCACGTCCTTCTTTCGGTCGGTGATCATGTAGTAACCCTCATCGTCACGGAAGCCGCCATCGCCGGTGTGGAACCAGCCACCTTCCAGGGCTTGGTTCGTGGCGTCGGGATTCTGCCAGTAGCTGGACAACACGTGGTTGCCGCGGGCGAGAAGTTCACCGCTCTGGGACACCTTCATGTCGATTCCCATCGCCGGCGCGCCGGTGCGACTGAGCTTCGAGGCGCGTTCGGCCGGGGTCAATTCGTCCCATTCCGGCTGGCACCGGTTGATGGTGAGAAGCGGCGAGGTCTCGGTCAAGCCATAAATCTGGATGAACTCCCAGCCGAGTTCGGTTTCGACCCGCTCGATAATCGATGTAGGCGGCGGAGCGCCAGCCACCACGACCCGCACCCGACCGGCGCCCGGAACGGGCCCGTCCAACTCCTTGGCGGCGTCCAACACTGCGGTCACTACCGCCGGCGCACCACACATCAGCGTCACGCCATGTTCCTCCACCCGACGAAGGATCTCGGCGCCGTCGACCTTGCGCAGAACCACGTGGGGAACCCCCATCGCCGACACCGTGTACAGCATCCCCCACCCATCGCAATGAAACATTGGAAGGGTGTGCAGATAGACGTCGCGATCGGAAACGCCAACATGCCAGCCGAACGTGACCGCATTCGTCCAGCGGGCCCGATGGGTCTGCTCGACTCCCTTGGGCCGAGCGGTGGTGCCGCTGGTGTAGTTGATGCTTGCGGTGGCGTCCTCATCTGCCTCCCACGGTTCGGGTTCGCCCTCGGCGCCCAACCATGCGGCGTCGGATTCCTCTCCAAGGATCCATTTGCGCTCACACGGAATGTCGCCGAGATCGTCGGCTAGTTCCGGGTCGATGAGCAGTCCCACCGCTCCGCAGTGTTCAACGATGTACTCGACCTCCGGTTTGCTCAACCGGAAGTTGATCGGAACGAAAACTCGACCGTTTCCGCTGATTCCGTAGAACGATTCGAGAAGGCGAGCCGAGTTGTGCGACACCATGGCGACGCGGGCTCCAAACGGGATTCCCATTCGATCCATCGCCACGCCCATCTGGCGCCGTACATCGGCCAGCCCGGCGTAGGTGAGGTTGGGCCGAGGTTCCGCTACCTGCTGCGGCTCATCGATGATCGCCGTGCGATTGGGGTAGACCGCAAGGGCCCGGTCGAGGAAGTCATTGATCGTCAAAGGAACCTTCATGGCAAAGAACGTAGTGGACCGTTGACGGCGAGGGAAAAGTGCCGATAGGAGGGCGTGTCTCCCGTCGCACCCCCAGCAGTAGGTTCGGAATGGATCAATACGCCGCCGCGCCCGTGGGAAGAACTCGCCGGCACGCCGACCGTCTTGGTGTTCTGGTCGGTCGGGTGTGAGTCCTCGAACCGTCTGCTCCGGCACCTGGAGAAGATTCAGCGAGAATTCGGTTCGGGCCTGCAGGTCGTAGCGGTACACAGCCCACGGTGGCCGTCGGCTCAACCTTCCGAACGCGTCGCCCGCCACGTGGCCCGGATGCGTCTGTCGCTCCCTGTGCTGCACGACCCGATTCTTGAAACCTTCGGTCGGTACTCCCCCGGCGGATGGCCGGCATGTGTATTCATCGACAGGAACTTGAAGGTGAAGGGTGTCGTTCTGGGAGCTCGGTCGGACCTCACCGCCGACATCGCCCAGCACCTCGGCGCAGTCCCAACCGATCAACCACCGTCGATTCGAGTGGGTTTCAAAGCGCCCCGCCGCGTGACCGAACTGTCCTCCCCGTCGGGCGTCGTCGCTCTCGACACGCCCGGGGTTGTGGCGGTCGCCGATGAGGGCCACAACCGGATCATCCTCGGCATCGTCGACGCGACGGCCGGGTCGTTCTCGGCCACCTCGGTCATCGATGGTGTGCAGAGCCCCGGACGGATGGCGGCACTACCCGGCGGGATGCTTGCGGCCACCCAGCCCGACGAGGGGAAAGTGCTTCTGGTCGACACTGCTGCACGATCTGTGCATCCCGTTGCCCAGGGACTGCAACGCCCGACGGGTGTCTGCCTTGACGTAGATGGATCCCTCGTTGTGGCCGACGCTGGCGCTGATCGCCTGTATCGCATCGCCACCGCCAACGTTGTGGCCCGCACCCTCTCCAGCCCCGAACCGATCGCCGGTTCCGGCTTCACCGGTCAGAACGATGGGCCTTCACACCGGGCAACGCTCTCGCAGCCGACCTCGGTGTGTCGCACCACCACCGGCGTGTTGTTTACCGACTCGGCCAGCAACAACATCCGTCTGCTGACCGATAAAGGCCGTGTCCATTCGGTAACGGGAAACAGTCCGACGCTGCATGGTCTCACCGACGGCGCTGTCCATTCCGCCCGGTTGAGTCGGCCGGTCGACATCGTGGGCTCCCACGACGGTTCGCTTGTCATCGTGGACCACGAGAATCACCGGATCCGTCGACTGATCGACGGTTCGATCAGCACCGTCGGCGCCAATGGACTGGCCGATCCTGACGCTGCTGCGGTACTGAGCGACGGGACCATTCTGGTCGCCGATACCGGCAATCACCGTCTGGTCCATATCGACACCGAGAACCGTCAGGCGCAGGGACTTCGGGTCGAAGGTATGGAACGCACCCTCAGCCTCGGTGCCGCCCCGACGGTTCGCGGCAACGCCGGTATGACGCTGCAGTTGGGATACCCAAGCCCCGGTTCCGGACCGTGGGAGATCGAGGTGAAGTCGGAGCCGTCTTCATTACTGGCGGGCCCACTTCGAGTCGTTCGTGAAGAACCCGGTGGCGAGATCGTTGTGAACCTCGATCAACCCGGTCGCGGAATCCTGACGGTCACCAGTACATCGTCTGGAGTGGAGCGGTCGATACGACTTCCGCTCGAGGTTCGCTAGTTCGCGCTACTGCCAGCTGCGGCGGAGCGGTCGATACGAACGCTGCACACGGCGGACCACTCGGGTTCGCACCTTCTCCTCGGGGCGGCCGGTTGGGACCGGATCGGGAACCTGAGGCAGCGGTTCATCCTCCCACGAGGTGCGCCCTCCGAGGAGAACATCGGTGGCAGCGTCGCGGCCCCGGGTCTGGGCGATCAAGCGGGCCCGTAGCGACCGATCGTCGGTTGCGACCTGGTCGGCCCATTCGTCACCCATCTCGCTGAGTCGGCGACGGGCCCGTTGTGGTGCAACCGCAGCATCGCGAGAGACCTGAGCCAGGTCCCTGGACAGGCGGGCCGACCTTTTCGCAGTACGCCCCGCTACCTGCGCGGTACCCGCGGCCCGAAGAATGTCGCCGGGAAGCTTGTCAGCGATGGCGACCGCTCGATCGGGCAGACGATCGGCGAGCTCGGCCGTTGCGTCCTGGACCTGGCGCTCGGAAAGACGGCGAGCCAATTCCTTGCCTGCCGCTCCTATCAACATCCAGCGGAACCGGCGGAGCAGAAAAGAAATCATCTGGTGAGCGACTTCCTACGGGTCCAATTGGTCTGGACCACGTTTGAGTCAAGTTCTGGAAGAGCGGCCTCGGCTGCAGCGCGGTTCTTCCGGCGCCGGCTCCACAGCCATGCCCGCCCCATCTTGGATGACCCCGATGCGATGGCGAGCGTCCGAATGACGGGATCCTGCACGGCTTCGTGGGTCCGTCGACTCGTTTCCGAAATTGCCGAGGTTGCCTGGTCGGCTCGATCGAGAACCAGATCCACCTTGTCCAGCTCGGCGTCAGCGTCGGCGACCAGAGCCCGAAGTTCTGTGAAGGCTGCGATCCCCTCGGTCCGGAGTTCATTGGCCGTATCCGAGAGCCGAGCGAGCGTGTTGTTGAGGTTGTTGACGGCGACCACCAGGAAAACTGCGGTCACCACAACCGCGAAGGCCACGATGATCGCTGCGAACTCCCCTATTGACACCCCGACAACGATAGCGGGCCAATCGAGCCCGGTCGTTGCGGTCAGGCTCCGGCGTCGGCCGCAGTCGTGGCGTTCAGCTTCTCCCGCGGCATTCGGTCGGAGTAGATCGGGGTCCGCTTCTCCTTGTCGCCCTTGCCCGAGACGGTCTCGGCCGTGAGCACCACGGTCGAACTGTCGGCTTTGGGAACATCGAAGATCGTGACCTCGATGCGATCCTTGGGCTGTTTGCGAGGTTTCGTTTCGTTGTCGAGAAGCGAGAGGAGGGTCGACATGTCCTGGGCCTCAAGGGCCCGCTCCACCCGGCCCGCGAATTCCATGCCGGCAAACCCCTGCGACTTGCGTTTCGTGAAGAATTGGCGGGTCTCCTCGTCCCATTCCGCCGTGCCCGAAACCCGAGCGGTGAAGAGCGAGACGGCAGCGATGATGAGCGCCTCGACCCCGTAGTAGATCCAGGCAGCGGTGCCCTCGAGAGCGATTCCGCTGTCCGAGGACGACGATCCACTGACCGTCAGACCGTTCTGCGCCTCGAGTTTCACGAACGCAAGGAAACCATCGGAGCCGGTTTCGTCTTCCAGAATGAAGCTCCGGGTCCGTTCAACGGTTTCATCGTCGGTAGGTGCGCCCACGAATTCCAGTTCGGAGCGGATGTCGTTGGGGAATCCAATGCTGTAGGACAGGTAGTGATAGCCGATGACCCCACCAACACCGGCGAGAAGTCCCGCCAGCCCGATCAGCACGGTCGATCGCACCTTGCCCGCCAGGGCGGCCTTGCCGATCGGGACGCCGACGATCAGTCCGGCGATGATCGGAGCCAGCACGATCGGGTAGAACGTTCGACTTGCGACGTAGAGTCCCAGTGCCACCGCCGCGGCCGCAACAGCGCCCGCCCCGAGGATGAGACCAATTCCTGCCGCTGGAATTGGGGAATGTTTCTCTTCAATCACCCAAATGGCAACGGCAAGTAATCGCCACCACTTGACAAACTTGCGGCAGTGTTATCGGTTGACGTCGCGTTCGGTCGGTACGTAGTACCGGCGATGTTGAACCTCGTCCGGTCGGTACTGCTGAGCCACTTCGGCGCCCGGGAAATTGTGCGGGTACTGGTATCCGTCGCCGTGTCCGAGCGAGGCAGCTCCCCGGTACGACGCATCGCGAAGGTGCATCGGCACCTCACCGACCGGCAGATCGGCTACATCCTTCATCGCCCGGTTGATGCCCATGTACGCAGCGTTCGACTTCGGGGCCGTGGCCAGGTGCACGACGGCATGGGCCAGGTTGATCCGCCCCTCCGGCAGTCCGATGAAATCGATGGCGCGGGCGGCGGCGTCGGCCACAAGCAGGCTGGTCGGATCGGCCATTCCGACGTCCTCGGATGCGAAGATCACGATTCGTCGAGCGATGAAACGCGGGTCCTCACCGGCGCTCAACATCCGGGCGAGCCAATACAGCGCGGCATCGGGATCCGAGCCTCGCATGCTCTTGATGAAGGCGCTCACGATGTCGTAATGCTCGTCCTGCCCGTATCGAAGCGACTTCAGGTCGGTTGCCGCCTCGGCGTGTTCCAACTCGACCGGGCCCGGCGGTGAGCCCGTGGCGGCAAGGGCGATCGCCACCTCCAACGTGGTGAGAACCTGACGACCGTCGCCGGCGGCGTTGTTGGCCAGGTGAGCGATGGCATCGTCGGACGCCTGGGCACCCTCCGACGCCAAACCGCGTCGGCACAGTTCAGCCAGCTCATCGGGATCAAGCAGCTCCAAGCGAAACAGCGTGCTTCGGCTACGAAGGGGTGCGTTCACCTCGAAGAACGGATTCTCGGTGGTGGCGCCGATAAGCGTCAGGACCCCGCTCTCCACGGCTGGAAGAAGGGCATCCTGCTGCGCCTTGTTGAATCGGTGGACCTCGTCGAGGAACAGGATCGTTCTGCGACCATCGGCGCCCAGTCGATCATTGGCCTTGGCGATCGTCTCGCGAACGTCCTTCACCGTGGCGGTGACGGCGCTGAGTTTCACGAAGGCTGCGGTGGTTTCGTTTGCGACCAACTCAGCGATAGTGGTCTTGCCGGTGCCGGGCGGGCCCCACAACAACACGCTGCTGAGGCGGTCGGCCATGATCAATCGCCGGAGCGGGCCCGACGGTCCGAGAAGGTGCTCCTGCCCGACCACGTCGTCAAGTCGTCGGGGTCGAAGGCGGGCCGCAAGGGGCGATCGTGATTTCAGCCGTTCCTCGGCGGCTGCGGCGAAGAGGTCAGCCACGTCCGGCCTCGGTAAGGGTGATCCTCGATGTGACCACCTGTTTGTCGACGTCGGCCGAGACGTTGATAGTGAGCCGGTCGTTGTTCCGCTCGGCTCTCGCTCCGGTCTTTCCCAGCGGCGACACCCGGTAACCAAGCCGGACCAATTCATCGGACAACTTCGTCGCAACCTCTCCGGCGGAGTCCTTCGTGGTGGTGAGGGTAAAGGTGGACGCCACCGTGTCGGTCGGATCGGGTTCCCAATGGACCGGCACTTCTATGCCGGCGAGCGCCTCGGCCATCGAGGTCTGGGGTGGCAGACCTCGGGTGACGCGAACCGGTTCGGTGGACGTCCCCATGAACATGCGAGGCGCGGGTTCAGGCTCGACGATCGGTTCATAACTGGGCGCGTGCTGGCGTCGACCCTGAATCAGCCAACCCACTAGCGCGAGCCCGAGCACCACCGTGAGGCCGTACAGGCCGTACAGAAGCAGGTCCGCAGTTTCCACTCGGTGCAGCGTAGTGGCGGCGCCTTGCCGTCGCCGCCGCTACTCGGGGGGTGGGAGCACCTTCAAACCCAGTTCCTCCAGATGCGACGAGCCAACCTCGGTCGGCGCGCCGGTCAGCGGGTCGAGTCCGCTCTGGGGTTTGGGGAAGGCGATGACCTCACGAATGTTCTCTTCGCCGGCAAGGATGGCGGTGAGGCGGTCGATGCCGTAGGCGAAACCTCCGTGAGGCGGAGCGCCGTAGGAGAAGGGGTCAAGGAAGAACCCGAACCGTTCCTGGGCTTCCTCAGCACCGATGCCCAAAAGTTCGAAGACCTGCGACTGCAGCTTCGGGTCGTGGATTCGGATACTGCCCGAACCCAGTTCCCAGCCGTTGAGCACGAGGTCATAGGCCCACGCGCGCACGCTCATGGGGTCCGACTCCATCTTCGGGATGTCCTCGGGGTGCGGATGACAGAACGCATGATGGCCGGGTTTGGGACGGCCGGTGGTCTTGTCGACCCCGACGAACAGCGGGAAGTCGACCACCCAGACGTATCGGTAGGGGCCCTCCGACACCGGCGGACGAGCCACCCGGTTGCGAAGTTCGCCCAGCACCTCACAGGTGGTGTGCCATTCATCCGCGATCATCAGGATGAGATCGCCCGGTGAGGCATCCATTGCAGCACTGAGGTTTGTTTTCTCCTCATCGGACATGAACTTGGCGACCGGAGACTCGAGGCTGCCGTCGTCGGCAACCTTGATCCAGACCATTCCCTTTGCACCGTTGCTCTTGGCGAAGTCGGTGAGGGCGTCGAGTTTGTTGCGGCCGTACTCGGCGGCGCCGCCGGGATAGTTGATGCCCTTGATCGCCTCGGCGGTCGAGAAGGCCTTGAATTCGGTCTTGGCGAACACGGGGGTCAGTTCCTGAAGCTCGACGCCGAACCGAAGGTCGGGTTTGTCGGAGCCGTAGGTGTTCATAGCGTGATGCCACGTGATCCGGGGCACCGTTGCGGGCCGCTCACCGGTCACGGCCTCGGCCGCATCGAGAACGCCTACCTCGGCAGCGCTGAGCACATCGTCGACTTCGACGAAACTCATCTCCATGTCGAGCTGCATGAACTCGTACTGCCGATCGGCCCGCAGATCCTCATCACGGAGGCAGCGAGCGATCTGGTAGTAGCGGTCGAGACCGCCGACCATCAGGAGCTGCTTGTAGAGCTGAGGCGACTGCGGGAGCGCATAGAACGATCCAGGCCGCTGACGGCTGGGCACCAGAAACTCGCGTGCCCCTTCTGGCGTCGATGGCATGAGCATCGGGGTCTCAACCTCGACGAAGTCCTGTCCCACCATGGCGTTGCGAATCGCGGTGTTGACCTTGGAACGGACCCGAAGGTTGCGCTGCATCCGCTCGCGCCGAAGGTCGATATAGCGGTGCTTCAATCGAATCAGCTCGTCGACCCCATCGGCCCGGTCGTCCATCGGGAACGGCGGTGGCGTTGCCGCGTTGAGCACCTCGACGGTGCAGTCCTTCAGTTCGATCTGCCCGGTGGGAAGGTCCAGATTCTCACTGCCTTCGAGTCGGGCCTGGACGGTGCCGGTGATCTTCAACACGTACTCGCTGCGGACGTCGACGTCGTTGTCCACAACACATTGGGTGATGCCGCTGAAGTCGCGAAGATCGACAAAGGCGAGGTGTTGACTGTGCTCCCGGCGGGTGTTGACCCAGCCGGTGAGCGTGGCGGTCTGACCGATGTGTTCGGTTCGCAACTCGCCACAGGTGTGGGTTCTGATCATTCCAGATACTCCTGAACTGCTGTTTCTAGTTGTTCGATCGGCACGCTGTGCTGATCACCCTGGCCTCGCAGGGGTTTGATTGACGCTTCACCGCGGGCCAGTTCGTCTTCACCGATGATCACGGCAACGTCGGCTCCGGACTTGTTGGCTCGTTTCATTTGAGCCTTCATGGACTTGCTCGACTCGGCTTTGTCGGCCCGAAGACCGAGTAGGCGGAGTCGGTCGACGATCGCGATGCCTTCCACCCCGGCGGTGGCCGCAACGATCCATACCTGGGGGTTCGTGGCGGGTGCACCCATCACACCTTCGGCGTCGCAGGCGAGGAGGGTCCGGTCGACGCCGAGGGCGAAACCGATTCCCGGTTCGTCGGGACCGCCGAGATTGGCCACAAGACCGTCGTAACGGCCGCCGCCACCGACGGCGTTCTGGGCGGCGTCGAGGCTTTCCGCCGCAAATTCGAAGGTGGTCCGGTTGTAGTAATCGAGTCCCCGCACAAGCCGCGGCTCGATGTCGAAGGGGATATTCATCACCTTGAGTCCCGCCTGCACCCGGTCAAAGGCCGCCGCCGCTTCAGAGGAAAGGAAGTCGGCGAGGGTCGGGGCACTGGCGATGATCGCCTGGTCGGGCTCTCGTTTGCTGTCCATCACCCGCAGCGGGTTTCGGGCGAGCGTCTCTTGAGACTGCTCGGTCAGATCGGCAACGTTGTCGGTGAAGTAGTTCCGAAGCGCTTCGGTATAGGCGGCCCGATCGGCGGGGTCGCCGAGGCTGTTGACCATCAAACGGACGTTGCGCAGGCCGAGTCGCTCGTAGAAGCGAGCGGCCAGAGCGATCAATTCGGTGTCGAGATCGGGATCAGCCGAACCGATCACCTCGGCGCCCACCTGATCGAATTGGCGGTAACGACCCTTCTGGGAGGCCTCGTACCGGAAGTTGGCGCCGTAATACCAGGCCTTCCATGGGGTCAACGGCCGCTGTTCCACGAACACTCGACACAGGCTTGCGGTCTGCTCGGGGCGTAGCGCAATGGTTCGGCCACCCTTGTCTTCGAAGCTGTACAGCTCCTTGGTGACAACGTCGGTCGCCTCGCCGAGCCGCACAAAAACACCGATGTCCTCAAACATCGGCGGGGTGACCTGCCCGAAGCCGGCCTTGGTGGCCTCATCGGCGAAAACGGACACCATCGCCCGCATCCGATCGGTGTCGGGTGGCATCAGGTCTCGGGTGCCCGGAGGGCTGCGGAATAGAGGCTGGGCCATGGCCCACGCAGCGTATTGCCTCCCCGCCACCCCTCCCACGGATTTAGGGGCTATCTAGAGAGTTGCCCTGTCATGAGGGCCGCCGACGTCTAACAACCGGCAACGGATATCAGGGACTGCCTAGCGTCGGTGGGGAGATCACGGGAAATCATGATCGCCCCGATCTCGCACTCGATCACCTCGGCTCCGTCGGCGGTCTCGGGTCTGACGTCGCCCTGAAACAGGTTGAGGGGCCAGTATTCGGTCCCGTTCCACTTGGCGCCCGCTTCCCACACCGGGTCGATCGCATGGTCTCCCGCGATGTCGGTGAAGCCCGCCTGGTCCAAGGCGGCTCCCCACTGCATGGCGGTCAGCCTGCGAAAGGGGCCCATTGAGAGCTGTCCACATACTTCGTAGATCACCGACGGGACGTTCGCTCCGTCGACCATTCGAGACGTCTGGTTCACGACGTCGCCGTCGATCGTCCACACCTCAACCAAGGTTCGCTTCAGCGGTTCTTCGAAGCTGAACCGAACATCGATCAGGTCCGTTTCACCATCACCGTCGTGGTCGTCGCAAACGACGGTGTGGCCATCGAGAAACGATTGGACCAGATCGATGTCCTGAGACCACAACGTTTCGACGATGACCCCGTCCGTGTCCGTTCGCACGATCTCAGAGGCCCGTTCCCAACCCTGGATCAGCCACACCCGCTCTCCCAGATCGGTGAGCTGAAACGGCTCTGCGGTATCGGTGGGATCCACAGCAGGCGGCACCGGCCGTGGTTCGGAAGTCGGCGTCGCAGCGGAGGGATCGGTTTCAACCGACGGTGGCGTGGACGTACTGGCGACGGTGGTTGGCAGTTGCTGTGTCGTCGTGGGCGACGAGCCCATCTCGCCTGCAACGGGCTCCGTCGTTGCACTGGCACACCCGAAGAGGAGCACTCCAGACAGAACCAGACAAGAACCTCGCATACCTATTGGACGCATGGGGTGGCCCGCCGGTTCCACCCCGTCGGTTCCGGGACGGTCAGACCTTTCGCCAGACCGACACGTGCGATGAAGACTCTCCGGTGAACGGCGCCTTGGACCAGTCGGCCCATCGACCCTCCAGCTCGAGCCCGGCGATCTGCGCCATGAGATCCAATTCCGAGGGCCACACATAACGGAAGGCCGGCGACGAGGTTCGGATTCGGTCACCGTCGATGTGGTAGTGGTGTGAGACCGAGATCTGGTTGACGAGGTCGACGTACTCCTCAAACCCGAGATGTCGGGCTGACACATCGAAAGGTCGAATCGTTTCTCCGACCGGCAATCGACGTAGTTCGGGCACCATGTTCTCAACCACGAATCGGCCTCCCGGTTTCAGGTGCGCCGCCGCATTCACAAAACACGCCGTCTGGGCCTGCTGTGTACGGAGGTT
>CALGOA010000074.1 GCA_937958015.1 uncultured Acidimicrobiales bacterium
GCTCGAAGAAGTTCGAGAGACCCTGAACATCCTGGAGTTCCATAAAGCTGAACGGGTTCTTGGAGCCGTACTGCGGTGCGTATCCGAGCATGGCGAGACGCTGGTCAGCGACGTACTGCAGGTACTCCCGGGTGTCGTTCAAACCCATGCCCTGTACACCCTCGACGAGGACATCCTCGGCGAAGGCGAACTCGCAATCGACGGCTTCGCCCATCATCTCGCGAATCTGCGCTTCGAGCTGATCGTCGAACAGTTCGGGTCGCTCGGCCCGCACGGTGTCCACCACAGCCATTGCGAAGTTCATGTGGCAGCTCTCGTCCCGGAAGACCCAGTTGGTCCCGTCGGCAAGGCCGTTCAGGAGTCCCTTGGAGCGGAGGAAGTACACGTAGGCGAATGCTGCGAAGAAGAACAAACCTTCGATGCAGGTGGCGAAACAGATCAGGTTCAGGAGGAAGGCGCGAGCGTCTTCCTCGGTCTTGATCTCTTCCAGCGTGTCGATCGAGCCGATCCACTTGAAGCAGAACTCGGCCTTAGCCCGGATCGAGGGGATGTTCTCGACGGCGGCGAAAGCCTCTTCGCGCTCGGCCATGTCGGGGATGTAGTTGTCCAGCAGCGTGAGGTAGAACTGAACGTGCAGGGCTTCTTCGTACAACTGGCGGGACAGATACATCCGAGCTTCGGGAGCGTTGATGTGTTTGTACAGGTTGAGCACCAGGTTGTTCGACACGATGCTGTCACCGGTGGCAAAGAACGCCACCAAACGGCTGACCAGGTGTTTCTCCGCGGGGAGAAGTCGACGATTCAGGTCGACCAGATCGTCGGAGAAGTCGATCTCGTCGACGGTCCAGGTGTTCTTGATGGCGTCTTTGTACATATCGAAGAACGCCGGGTACCGCATGGGTCGAAGGGTCAGGTCGAACCCGGGATCCAGGATGTTCTTCGGTCGTACCGCCGTGCCGGGGGTGGCTGGCGTCGTTGGGTTCTCGACGAGGTTCTCGTCGAAGGTGGAAAAACTCTCAGCTAGTGCCATCAGTCGCACGCCTCACAGGTCTCGGGGTTCTCAAGGCTGCACGCAATGGCCTCTTCGTCGGTAAAGGTTGGGGTGACGATCTGGGTGGGTTCAACGGCGGGAGTGGGAGTAGGCGTGCCGCCGGTGGTCGACTTGTTGATCTTGGTGGCAGCCCGGCTACGCAGGTAGTACGTGGTCTTGAGGCCACGCTTCCAGGCGTGCAGGTACATCGAGGAGAGTTTGCCGATGGTGGGCGTCTCCATGAAGAGGTTGAGCGACTGGCTCTGGTCGATGTAGGCACCACGATCGGCTGCCATGTCGATCAGGGCTCGCATCGGAACTTCCCATGCGGTGCGATAGATCTCCCGAAGGTCTTCGGGAATACGTTCGATGTGCTGAACCGAACCCTCGGCTTTCTTCAACTCGGTGATCATCTCGTCATCCCACAGACCACGCTGTTGGAGTTCTCGCACGAGATATCGGTTGATCTGCATGAACTCACCCGAGAGGGTCTCGCGCTTGAACAGGTTGGAGACCTGGGGTTCGATGCACTCGTAACAACCGACGATCGACGCGATCGTGGCGGTCGGGGCGATCGCGATGAGCAGGCTGTTGCGCAATCCGGAGTCGGCGATGTCGGCCCGGAGCGACGCCCAGTCGAGTTCGGCCGGAGGTTCCACGTTCCAGAGATCCATCTGCAATTCGCCAGCCGAGGCGCGGGTGCCATCCCATGCATCGTGCGGGCCGTGCTTCTGGGCCAGCTGGTTGGATGCTGCGAGAGCGTGGAAGTAGATGTGGGCGCTGATCTTCTTCGAGAGTTCCTGGGCTTCCTCTGAATCGAATGCGAGGGACTTCTTGAAGAAGACGTCCTGGAGGCCCATCAGGCCCAGGCCAACCGGGCGCCACTGGTTGTTTGATGTGGCTGCTTCGGGGGTCGGGTAGAAGTTGATGTCGATCACACGATCGAGGAACGGCACAACCTGGCGGACAACCTCACCAAGACGGTCGAACTCGAAATCGCCGGCCGGGGTGACAAAGGAGCCGAGATTCAGCGAGCCGAGATTGCAGACCGCGGTGTTGGCCTGATCGGTGACTTCGAGGATCTCGGTGCACAGGTTCGAGAGGTGCACGACCCGGGGCGAGCCGTCGGCGTTGGTTCCGCCGACCTGGTTGCACTTTTCGTTGGACGCGTCCTTGAAGGTGATCCAACCGTTGCCGGTCTGGGCAAGCGTCCGCATCATCTTGCTGTACAGCTGACGGGCGGGGAGCTGGCGCTCGAACAAACCGGCTTCTTCGGCGGCGGTGTAGGCCGCTTCGAACTCGGCGCCGTAAAGGTCGACGAGATGGGGAACCTTCTTGGGGTCAAAGAGTGACCACTGCCAGTCCTTCTCGACCCGCTCCATGAAGAGGTCGGGGATCCAGTTGGCGAGGTTCAGGTTGTGGGTGCGTCGGGCGTGGTCGCCGGTGTTGTCGCGCAGCTCGAGGAAGTCCTCGATATCGGCGTGCCAGGACTCGAGGTAGACACAGGCGGCTCCCTTGCGTCGGCCACCCTGGTTCACGGCCGAAACCGACGAATCGAGCGTGCGCAGCCAAGGCACGATGCCGTTGGAGAGGCCGTTGGTGCCCTTGATAAGGCTGCCGGTGGAACGAACCCGGTGCCACGCCACGCCGATGCCGCCGGCGAACTTCGACAGGCGAGCGATGTCGGTGTAACGCTTGTAGATGCCCTCGAGGCTGTCCTCGGGGGAGTCGAGCAGGTAACACGAGCTCATCTGGGGGTGGGTCGTGCCGCTGTTGAACAACGTGGGGCTGGAGGGAAGGTAGGACAGCGACGACATCAGGTCGTAGAACTCGATGGCCTCATCGGCGTCGAGCGACAGGCCGCAGGCGACGCGCAGGAAGAAGTATTGCGGGGTCTCGATGACCTGGCGGGTTTCGGGGTGGCGAAGCAGGTAACGGTCATAGACCGTGCGCAGGCCAAAGAACTCGAAGCCGCGATCGCGGTCGGAGTTGATCGCAGCGTTCAGTGCCGGTGCGTTCGCCTCGACGAACTGGAGGACCTCATCGGCGACCAGACCCAGGGAGTGGCCCACGGTGATGGACTCGGAGAACCACGGGATCTTCTGGTTCCGCACCTCTTTATCGATCACGGTGGCCAACAGGCGGGCGGCGAGTCGGGAGTAGCCGGGTTCTTCAACGATGAGACCCGCAGCGGTGCGAATCGACAGTTCGTCGAGTTCGCCGGTGGTGGCGCCATCGGCGAGGCCGGAGATCGTACGGGTGGCGACGCGCATCGGATCGACGCCCATGAGGCCCTCGGAGGCCTTTGCGATGGCGTTGACGATGCGGTTGATGTCGACCGGTTCGAGGGATCCGTTGCGCTTACGAACACGCATTCGGGGGGTTTGATCCACCGATATGTCGTCCCCGGTCGTTGTCGTGTCGTCGATCAGTGTCACTCTCAAGCTCCCTCTTTGCCTGTTTCTGCTTCCGCTGCGAACCACTAGATGTGGTGTTGTTGGGTGTCAGCGTGCGATTTCGTCCCACATGTTGTGGTGACCGGGTTGGAATTACAGCATTGAAGTTACACACGCGCAACCCCTATGACCGGAGAATCTGAGGGAGTTCACCGCGAGATTTGTGACCTTCGACACGCCCAATCGCCTGACCAGCACATTTACCCAAGGCGGCCCGAATCACTGTAAAAAGTGGTCGATTTCTTGCAACTTACTCCCGAGTAACAACGTCCTGCTCATTGCAACGACATCGATGTGGCTCTTGAGGGCCACCCAACCACAAAGGAAACGAACTATGTCAGCAGTTACCGCCGCCAGCGCCGCTTTCTCGGCCGCCCAGGCCGCCGACCTGGCACGCACCACAAAGAAGCGCAAGGCGCTCCACGCCTATCTCAGTGACGACGCCCATGAAACCTGGCATCAGTTCGCCGCAACCCATGGCATCAGTGTGAGTGCCACCCTCGAAGCTCTCGCCGCAGAATTGCAGGCATCAGAGGTCGCCGATGGCGGCTCGATCGACTTCGATCCCATCGTGTCACGGGCTCGTCAAACCGACGCCGCCCGTCGTCGTCGCCGCCGCTAGAAACCTCTCACCCGCACCGGCATCTCCTCCGTAGGGGGAGGGGTGCCGCAAGTGCGCCTGGTGCCATCAGGTCCCTTCCGGACTGCGTCAGGTCGGCCAACGAGGACCGTTGCGATAGGGGGGTGGTGCTCCTTAGGGGGCACCACTTCTTCGCGTCATCGCTCCGATGAATCGCTCGCTTTCTCGGCTGGCGCGAGGTCGAGCCAGAGCGGTGCGTGATCGCTGGTCCGAGGTCGAGCGCGTTCAGCTATGTCGACCACTGCGTGTTGCACCGAGTTCGCAACCGCATCGTTGCAGAACATGTAGTCGAGCCGCCAGCCGCGGCCCCGTTCGAACGAGTCGTGGGCGTAATTCCACCACGTAAACAAACCGCTTCCCGTATGCGCTTCCCGGTGGCAGTCGTGAAGTGCGGCCCGCTCTATTAGCTGGTCCAAACAGCTCCGCTCCTCGGAGGTAAAGAGATTTCGACCCCGATACTTGTCAGGCTTCCATACGTCCAATGGCTCACGTGCGACGTTGAAGTCACCGACGATCGACACCCTCTCGTATCGTTGGGTCTGCAACGTTGCGACCGCAACGAAACTGTTGAGCCAGTCGAGCTTGGCCCGATGGCGATCGGTTCCCGCTTTTCGACCGTTGGGGGCATAGACCGATACCACCCGCATGCCGTCGCTCGTCGCCGCCACGGTGCGCCCGTCGCCGGTGGGAAGATCTACGTCGGTAAGCGGGTGGACCGAGACCAGCGCCGTGTGGTCGGTGTGGGCCACGTGATATCCCAGGTCTTCCAGCAGCTTCATCGGTTCACCATCGGAACTGCGAAGCTCCTGCAGGGCGATCACGTCGGGTTCACGCTCGATCAGCCACGACAGCAGGTTCGGTGTTCTGGCGCGGATTCCATTGATGTTCCAGGATGCGATCCGCACCCGGCCACCCTAACGAGACCGCAAGAGCCGCATCCGGCGCTAGGCACCCGGCGGTGGACCGCCGGCGTTTTCCACCTCGCCGTTGAGGCAACGGCAACCCCGGGTGGTCAGGGACACGTACTGTCCGTCGGTTGCACACGCAACTGAATCGGTGCCTGAGCGTTCAGCTGGCATCTCTGTCTCACTGGGCCGGTACGGTTCTGATCTGTGGCAGAGGATCGAATACTCGGCGGATTGAACGCAGCGCAACTGGATGCGGTCACCCACACCGGTGGGCCATTGCTCGTCATCGCCGGCGCCGGGTCAGGCAAGACCCGTGTCCTGACCCGCCGGATCGCGTGGCTGATCGACGAGGGAGCCTCGCCGTTCGAAATTCTGGCGATCACCTTCACCAACAAAGCCGCCGGCGAAATGAAACACCGGGTCCAGGAACTGGTTGGACCGGTCGCTCAGAAGATGTGGGTGTCCACCTTCCACTCGGCCTGTGTTCGAATTCTCCGTCGGGATGGCAAGGCGCTGGGGTATCCCAGTGCGTTCACCATCTACGACCAGGCCGACGCCACCCGGCTGGTTGGATACGTGATCCGCGATCTCGGCCTGGACTCGAAGCGGTTTAATCCACGTGCCATCCACGGCTCGATCTCCTCGGCCAAGAACGAAGGGCTCGACCCCGCCACCTTTGCGGATTCGGCCCAGCACATCGCGGCGAAGAAGACCGCCGATATCTACCTCGAGTACCAGCGCCGCCTCGAACAGGCGGGGGCGATGGACTTCGATGATCTGCTACTGAACACCACTCGCCTCTTCCGAAAGGAGCCCGAGGTCCTCGCGCACTATCAGCGCCGCTTCGGCAACCTTCTGGTAGACGAGTATCAAGACACCAACGCGGTGCAGAACGAGATGGTTCTGAAGATCGCAGAGCAGCACCGGCAGGTCACCGTCGTGGGTGACGACGCTCAGAGTGTCTATGGATTTCGGGGCGCCGACATCCGGAACATCATGCAGTTCGAAGAGGCCTTCCACGATGCCTCGGTCGTGCTGTTGGAACAGAATTACCGATCGACCCAGAACATCCTGACGGCGGCCAATGCGGTGATCGCCAATAACTTTGGGGCGCGGCAAAAGAATCTGTGGACCGAAACCGGTGACGGTGAGGTGATTCAGCACTTCGTCGGCGAAGACGAGGTTGAGGAGGCGCAGTTCGTCGCCAACGAGTTCAGTCGTCTCCACAGTTACGGCGAGTACCGGTGGGACGAGATGGCCGTCTTCTATCGGACCAACGCCCAGTCTCGGGTGATGGAGGAATACCTCATGCGAGTGGGGATTCCGTACAAGGTGATCGGTGGCACCAGGTTCTATGACCGGCGAGAGGTGAAGGATGCGCTCGCCTACGTGAAGGTGGCGGTGAACCCCGCCGACGAGGTCTCGCTGAAGCGGATCCTCAATACGCCGAAACGTGGCGTCGGTGACACGTCGGTGTCGAAGCTGGACACCTTCGCAGCCCAGAACGGTCTCACGTTCTTTGACTCGCTGGAACGAGCCGATGAGGCGGGAGTGTCCGGCACGGCCATCAAGGGAATCGCCCGGTTCCTGCAACTGCACCACAGTTCAACGCTCGAGGTCGAAAAGGGTCCGGCCGAACTGTTGGAACGGGTCCTGAACGACAGCGGTTATGTGGCCGAGTTGGAGGATGAACGATCGGTCGAGGCCGAGAGTCGTCTGGAGAACCTGCAGGAACTGATCGGTGTGGCTCGAGACTTCGAGACCGTCGAGGAGTTCCTGGAACAGGTGTCGCTCGTCGCCGACGCCGACGGGATCGAAGGTGACGCTGGCGTTCTGTTGATGACGGTCCATGCCGCCAAGGGCCTCGAGTTCCCGGTGGTTGCGGTGATCGGTATGGAGGACGGCGTGTTCCCCCACATCCGGGCGCTCACCGAACCCAAGGAAATGGAAGAGGAACGTCGGCTTTGTTACGTGGCGCTCACCCGCGCTCAGGAACGCCTCTATCTTGCGAACGCGCAGCAGCGCATGTTGTTTGGTTCGTCCCAATACAACCCGCCCAGCCGGTTCCTTGAGGAGATCCCCTCCGGGGTGATGAGCCCCGCCGAAGGATCTCGGGCCCGGAAGCGGAAACTGAAGACAACCTTCGGGCGACGGATCGGTTCGATCGAGGACGCCACGGCGTTCGGAAAGGGCCCCGCCGCCTTCGGGGGACGGGATCGTCAGATCGACTCCGCCTTGAAAGCGGGCGCCTCAGCTGCGAGCTCTGAGAGTCAGCTCCGAATCGGCGACGATGTGCGGCACAACAGCTTTGGTGAGGGCGTGATCCTCGACATCAGTGGCGACGGAGAAAAGGCCGAAGCGACGATTCGATTCCCGGGGGTGGGGGAGAAGGTGCTGCTCCTGGCATGGGCACCCCTCCAAAAGGTCGACCACTAACCCCGACCCCTCCTGCACCCCCTTCCCTCCAAAAATCGTTGGCCCAGCACAATCGGTGTGTTCCGCCAACGCCAGATCGTTCGAATGTGCTGGTCCGACGACAGAAGGAACACCGGGTCACCGGTCAGCTCCCGAGATGATCGGGGATTCGACGGCGAAGGCGTGTGCGTCAGGTGCCGGCGGCGATGGTCACGAAGACCTGCCCGTCGATGACCTCGACCGGGTACTGACGGAGGCCGTCACCGTCCTCGGGAAACACGAGGTCCGGGCAGACGTCGTTGCCGCGAAACTCCGATGCGTCGCGGTCGAAGACCACGAAACAGTCTCGCGTGACGTCATCGGGGCGAACGGCGAACGCGAGCCAACCGTCGACCGGGTTATCGCCGAGGTGCTGGACATAGATGTCGCGGTCGTTGCCCAGCCCGGAGATGAGGAGTGGGTCGCCGCCGAACACGTCTTCATCGTCGATCTTGAGAGCCAGGTCTTCGGCGTCGCCCACGTTGAACGTGTCATCGCCAAGGTTCAGGTTGAGCTCGCCGTCGGCGGCCTGACCCGTGATCTGAATGATGAGGAATCCGATCGCCACTGCGCCGAGCACACCTGCGATCGCAATAACTGCGGCCTGATTGAAAGGATTCTTCCTGCTGGGAGCGATTGGCATTGATTTCAAGTATCGCAGGCGAAGGATCCGGCTTCACCAGCCGACGAGTAATTGGTTACCCTTGTCACTAACGGGAGGTGTAATGCGCGCGGAGCCCATCGTTATTGCTCAACTGACCGATACGCACATCAGCTTGGGCGACCACGGCCCCGGTGAGGCCTACTGGGCCGAGAACGGCCGTCGGCTCCGCACCGCCATTCGCTCCCTGAACTCCGAAACCGAACGTCCCGCTGTTGTCGTCGGAACTGGCGACCTCGTCGAGTGTGGCCAACAGTCGGCGTACGACATATTTCTCGAAATCGCCGCTGACCTGCAGATCCCGTTCTGGCCCATCCCCGGCAACCACGATTCGGTGAAACGGCTGCGGGATGCCTTTCCCTCCATTCCTTGGGAGGAAGGCCACGGCAGTTGGGTGCAGTCCGTACCCGAGAGCGATGTCACCGTGATCGGTTTCGACACCACCAAGTCGGGCCAGTCCGGTGGATATGTGGATGCGGAGCGGCTCGATTGGTTAGCGGATCGGATCGCCGAGTCTGACGGACCGACCGTGGTGGCGATGCACCATCCTCCGTTCCGGACCGGAATCGACTGGATGGACGCCCTTGGGTTCGACGGTCTCGAGTCCCTTCAACAGGTGCTCACGGTCCATCCGGTCACCCGGGTCATCGCCGGTCACTTCCATCGGCCCATCGCATCACAGATCGGGGCAACGCCGGCGACGATCGGCATCGCTACCGCCCCGCATGTGGCTCTCGATCTGAGCAACGCTGCGGTCCCGGCCATCATCAACGACCCGATCGGGTATCAGCTCCACTGTGTGACGAACGATCCCACACCCATGGTGATCACCCACACCCGCTACATCGACCGGGCCTCGGTCGCCCAGCCGATTCAACTCAACCTCGGCTAACCGCTCCGCTCAAACTTCGGCCTGGACCCACATTTCGTCGAAACTTTGTGCCCAGCCCACACTGATTGTGGGTGGGGGACGAAGTTTGGGGTGAATGTGGGTGGGGCACGAAATTTGGCGGTGGGCAGTGTGGGCCGGTGTGAACCTCACTACACCGAATCCGCCATCAGTCTGACACTATGGCACCGTCGGAGTCTGGGCGCTCGACGACAGTGTCCGTCGAGATGCTGTTGAGATCTGTGATGGTGGCGGTCCGCTCACTGCCATCCGAGCTGGTCCACTTCAAGGACGGCTCGTCACCCACATTGCCGGCGAGAGCTCCGGTGATCTGGAAGTATCCGCTTGAGATTCCGACCATAGTGTCTGAGCCGAATGGGACATCGGCTGAGATGTTGCTGATACCAGTCCCAAACTGACCGTAGATACTGATCTCGTCACCCCAACTGCCCCCGAAGACCCTGATCCCATCTGGCTCTAGGCGATCGAGCGTACGAGTCTCCACGCTGCCTGAGCGATTGAGCATCTCCAACTGACCATCCTCGGCAATAGCTATGTCGCAATGGCGTACGTAGTCCGGAGCCAGCGCCAGAACGCCTGAACGATGGGAGGCGATCGGAATGACGACGTATTGCTGAACCACAGCCTCGTTCGGAAGGAAAGGAGAGCCACTTTGCTCCCCGGGCGTGGTCGTCAGAAAGGTGCAGAAGTTGATCAGGTCCTGTTGCATTTGCGGATCGAAGCGAACTTGGTGTGGCGCAAGTTCGGTTGTGGTTGCGTTTGTGGCGAGTTCCTCGACCTTGGTTCCGTCTGACATCCGAACGGCTAGAAAGCCCACGACGGCGAGCAGAGCAGCGGCGACCGCGAGCGCAGGAAGTCGGTTGTTCCGTCGGACCGACTCCAGGCTGGTGACCTCGGTGTTTGCGTCGCCGTTTTCAACGATGCTTCGTTCCTGGACCGCTGCGTCGAGGGTTCGACCGTAGGCGGCGAGGCGATCTTCGAGTGTGAAACTCATCGGGCAACTCCAAGTTCGTTACGTAGTTCTTTCATGCCCCGATGGATCAGATTTCGAACCGTGTGCAGCGGAACGTCCAACAGTTCAGCCACCTCGTGGTAGGTCCATTGGAAGCAGTGGACGAGGACGATTGCGGTCCGTTGCTCCTCCGACAGCGCCGACAACGCATCCGGAAGACCCGGTTCGAAGGAAGGTCCGGTACCGGCTGGACGGGGCTCGGGCGGAAACGCGGCCCGTTCACCTTTCCAGCGCAACAGGCGACGGGACTTACTTTGACCAACGCGGAATAGGTAACCCGCCACGTTGTCGATGCCGGCCAACTCGGCTTGATGCTCGAAGGCCCATGTCATCACCTCGGACGTGACGTCGGGGCCAACGTCGATTCCGTATCGGGCAACAAACGCGCGGTTTAGGCGGGCCCGCAGTTGTTCGAGTTCGGCGCTCGGGGCGGCATCAAGAAATTCGATCACTGCTCACCCAGACCGACGACCGCACACTTCGTCTCAAGAAATCTGAAGTTAGTCGCGGTTGGTGTCACGGATCGATCTGGTTTGATGCTCTAGATAGATGTGCAGCTGGTTCCACCGAAGACGGATCGTCATCCGGAACTCACCGAGCTTCTTCCGCGTCTGCGAAGCGCCCTCGTAGCGGCGTACGGTCCTGCGATCGGGATGGATGCCGCGAGTGACGCCATCGAGTGGGCACTCACCAATAACGATCGGCTACCCGAGATCGACAATCTCGGTGGATACCTTTACCGGGTTGGACAGACCAAGGCCAGAGCGCTACTACGTCCCCAGCCCGTTCCCGAGGCCCCAATGCCGCCGACGATTCCCATGGTCGAACCGCAATTGCCAGGAGCGTTGAATGCCCTCTCGGAGACCCAACGGGTCTGCGTGGTGATGGTTCACGCACTGGGATACCCACAGGTCGAAGTGGCCGGGATGCTGGGTGTTTCCGAATCGACTGTCCGCACCCACCTCCGCCGTGCGTTGAGCACTCTGCGAAAGGAACTGAACGTTGAGTGACCTTCTGGAAGACCTAGCCAAACTCGGGGATTGGCTGGAGGCCGAAACAGGTGCGGAGCTTCGTTGTGCCGAGGTGATTCCAACGGTGGAGGTCCGCCAACGCCAGCGGTGGAACGGCAGAATAGTGGGATCGATAGCCGCGGTCTGCGTCATTGTTGTCGGAGTGTTCACCGTCCGCGACGGTTCTGATCAGGTTCTGCAGCCCGCTTTGCCCAGCTCGACCACCGCCGTTGTGGCCGAACCGACTCCCGCAACGCAACCGAGCGTGGCGCGGACGTTCCCGTCTCGGGAGTCGGATATCCCGTTCCGTTCGTTTGACGTTTCTGAGGTTCGAACAGGGCCTGAGCCTCATCGAGACGATGCCTCGACCGTTGCGTTCCTTCAGGTAGACGGCCGCGAGCCAATCGCAACCTTTAAGTCCACCGTGGCTGGTAGTCCAGCCGTGTGTGCCACCGGTGCGTCTGGCGTCGGACAGTGTTTCAGCGAAACCGGCACGGCCGTTGGTGCTCGGGTTTTTCTTTCGGGCTCACCCGAGCAGCTCAGTCTGATCTGGATCGGACTGGAGAATCAGTCGACGGTTGATGTTCTTCTTCCAGATGATCAGATCCTCACCGCACAATCGGTTGAGCGCACGGTGTATCTACCTCTAGACGGTCTATCGCCAGGCGATACCGTCGTGGTGGCATTGACGCCGCCCGATCGGGCGTACGCCGATCCGGAAAACCCGGTGAAGAAACTGGTGGTTGATGATCCGGCCGCGCTCGACACCACTGCCTACGAGCGTGCGTTCGACAACGAGTTACTACTGACTCTGGACGGATTCGACTACGCAGGTGGAGCAAACGATGACCGAGTCGGGTTGGCTTCGGGGCGCTCCGCTCAGCCTCACCTGATCGTCACCGGGCCCGGTGGACTGGCGGAGCGAAGCGCGATCCACCTTGAACTCCTTGCCGACACCTCCTTCGACGACTTCGAGTCGAAGCCCCCGGTCGAGCCTGTGGAGGTCAACGGGGTGGTGTTGCGTAAGCGGGTCGACGACACGCTTGTGGTGTTCCGTGACACCCCGGCGGGGGTGATCGTCGCGAGGGGGTTGGATCTCGGAGACGGACCCTACGACGGGGACCTCCGTCCGTTCGAAGAGCAGATGATGGAAATCGTGGCGGCGGCTGAGGTCGACTCTGAATCGATCCTTCTGCAGGGATTGGGCCGGGAACGCATTGTGGACTCACGACGGTTGGCCGATACGTGGGCGCACGGGTTCGGCGTGGAAGCGATCATCGATCCCGCTCCAATCCGGTACCGCCGAGAATCAGACGGCTATGACGAGGCGATTTTCGAGCTGCAGCGTGCCGGCATGGAGTTTCAAGTTGTCGATGCGACCGAGTCTGGTGCGCTGATGGGACGTGATCCGATCCTTCTCACCGCAGCGCCGGAAACGTCACGCACTTTGATGTGGCGGGATCAGAGCGGCGAGGGTCACCATCGCATCACGTGGAACCTGCCGGAACTGGGCGTAGAGACACTGATTCAGGCTATTCGTTTCGTACCGCTTGCGGAGTTCGCTGACCTGCATCCCGAGCAGTCGACCGGGATGGCGCTGACCGAAGACTGGTTGCGTGCCACCCCGCTACCTGAAGGAGCCGACGTCAGAACCCTGGTCGATCGACTGCAGCACACCGCCGCGTACCGCCCACTGCAGGCGGCGAGAGTTACCGGCGGTATTGCGTGTCTGTGGGTGGAGGCCTGGCACGAGGCCGTTCTGGCAGATGATCCTCTTCGAGCCGATCTCGCACTTGTGGCTCTGCTGGGAGCGCAATCGTGGCCGAGCAATCAAGAGGGTGTGCTTGGCTCGGGTCCCGCTGCTCGAGACGCAACGGATTTTGTCTACTGGGTTGACATCGCTCGGAGTGGCGAGATTGATCCCGGCTCCGGCTTGTCGATGCCAGCGGCGTTCGGACGGAGTGAATCCTGCCCTGTGATGGGCTGACCCCATCGCTCAAACTTCGTCCCGGACCCACATTTCGTCGAAACTTTGTGCCGAGCCCACGCCGATTGTGGGTGGGGGACGAAGTTTGGGGTGAATGTGGGTGGGGCACGAAATTTTGGCGGTGGGCAGTGTGGTCAAATCGCGCGCCGATGGGCTGGCTAGCTACGATCGAAGGCCATGGACCTGCTCGAATATCAAGGTAAGCAGTTCTTCGCGACGTACGGCATCCCGGTGTCCGACGGCGAAGCAACATCAGACGTCGAAGAGGCGGTGGCCATCGCCGATCGGGTGGGATACCCGGTCGTGGTGAAGGCGCAGGTGCACACCGGCGGCCGCGGCAAGGCTGGCGGCGTGAAGCTCGCCGAGAACGCCGACGAAGCCCGGGAACACGCTTCGAACATCCTGGGACTCGACATCAAGGGCCACATCGTCAACATCATCTGGGTCGAGCACGCCAGTGACATCGCCGAGGAGTACTACGCCAGCTTCACCCTGGACCGTTCGGCCAAGAAGCACCTAGGCATGTTGAGCGCCGAAGGTGGCGTCGAGATCGAAACCGTGGCCGAGGAGAATCCCGACGCCATCGCCAAGATCCACATCAACCCGGTGGACGGTCTGAGCGAGGCCCAGTGTCGGGCCTGGGTTGAGGCGGCAAACCTCAACCCTCAGGCCACCGAGGGCGCTATCGACATTCTGATGAAGCTCTACACCGCCTACGTCGAAGGTGACGCCGACCTGTGTGAGATCAACCCGCTGATCCTCAAGCCCACCGGCGAGGTGCACGCACTCGACGCCAAGGTGAGCCTCGACTCGAATGCGATCTACGAACACCCCGAGTACGCCCAGTACGACGCCACCCAGCCCCGCGACGATCGCGAAACAGCAGCCCACGAGAAAGGCCTGCAGTATGTAGGTCTCGACGGCAGCGTGGGCGTCATCGCAAACGGTGCAGGTCTGGCCATGAGCACCCTCGACGTCGTCAACCAGGTCGGCGGCTCGCCGGCCAACTTCCTAGACATCGGAGGCGGAGCCAACGCCGATGTGATGGCGGGCGCTCTGGAGGTCATCAATGACGACCAGAACGTCAAGGCGATCTTCATCAACATCTTCGGTGGCATCACCCGAGGCGAAGAAGTCGCAAACGGGATTATCGAAGCAATGAGTCGGGTCAAGCTCGATTCGCCGATCGTGATTCGGCTCGACGGCACCAACGCCGAAGAGGGCCGGGCGATCCTGAAGCCCCATCTGAGCGACCGATTGATGATGGAAGACACGATGTTGAGCGCAGCGGCCAAGGCCGTAGAACTGGCAGGTAAGTGATATGAGTATTTTCCTCGACGAGAACACCAAGGTCATTTACCAGGGCCTCACCGGCTCCACCGGCCGTTACTACGGCAATCTGAACAAGGAATACGGCACGCAGGTCGTCGCCGGAACCCATCCGAAGAAGGCCGGAACCGACGTAGACGGCATTCCGATCTACGCCTCGGTGGCTGAGGCCGCCGAAGCGACCGGGGCCACCGCAACCTGCATCTTCATTCCCGCCGCCGGTGTTCAGGGCGCAGTTCTGGAAGCCGCAGCAGCTGGCATGGAACTGGTGGTCTGCATCACCGAAGGCGTGCCGGCCCAGGACGAGGCCTACTTCTACAACAAGCTAAAAGCCGAGTACCCCGGCACTCGACTCCTCGGCCCGAACTGCCCCGGCCTCATCAGCCCCGGGAAGGCCAACGTGGGCATCACCGCCGGCCACATCGCCAAACCCGGCGGTCCGGTGGGCATCGTGAGCCGCTCCGGAACCCTGACCTACCAGGCGTTGTACGAGCTGCAGCAGAAGGACATTGGCGTTACCACCTGTGTGGGCATCGGTGGCGATCCCGTCCCCGGCACGTCGTTCATCGATTGCCTCGAGGCCTTCGAAGCCGATCCCGACACCAAGGCCGTCATGATGATCGGTGAGATCGGCGGTTCGGCTGAGGAAGAAGCGGCCGAGTACATCAAGAACCACATGACCAAACCCATCAGCAGCTATATCGCCGGTGTGACCGCCCCTCCCGGGAAGAAGATGGGCCACGCCGGCGCCATCGTTTCGGGTGGTAAGGGCACCGCCAGCGCCAAGATGGAGGCGCTCGAAGACGCCGGTGTCCGAGTGGGTCAGAACCCCACCGAAGCCGGCGAACTCATGGCCGATATCGTCGCCGGCCTCTGAGCCACCGCCCGCTGGACCGAGCCGGTTCAGCGGGCAACTGGCGGGCCCGCGTCAGAAAACCCTGCATCAAACGACGAGAAGGCCCGTACCTCTACTCGAGGGGCGGGTCTTCGCAGTTGTCGGTGCCGCCGGTGCCACCGGTTGGGACGAACCGTCGGTTCACCTCGTTGACGGCCACGCCAGACTGATCCGTCTCGAGGAACCGCTGGGCCGCATCGGCCAGGGCGGCCGAGGCCACCTCGATGTACTCGTCGGTCGCGAACAGTTCGGCCTCTGACGGGTTCGCCAGATACCCAAGTTCGGCCAGCACCGCCGTGCTCTCGGGGTTGCGGATCATCCCGTAACTCTCGGTTCCGTCCGGTTTCAACACGGCCACAACCCCGGCATCGCGGGCGCTGACCCACGAGACGTCCTCGAACTGGGACAGCGCCGCAAGCACCTCTTCCTGAATCAACCCGCCGAGCCGGGCCGACTCGGGATTTTGGACCTGATAGAAGACCTCGGAGCCGGGGATGTCACTGTCGGACAGGATCGGTGCATTGTGGTGAATCGAGATCAACGCTTCAGCCTGCAGGGTGTCGGCGATCAGCGCCCGGGCCCGTAACGGCAACCGATAGTCGGTCGTCCGGGTCAGGGCGACGCTGATCCCGCGGTCTTCCAACAGGCGAGCTGTCGCTTTCGCCAGACGGAGATTGAGATCCTTTTCGGCCAGTCCGTTCGGTCCCACTGCGCCGGTCTCAACAGGCCCGCCGTGGCCGGGGTCCAGAACAACGTCGGTCCGGTACAGGGGTGTGCCGAACACCAGCGTCGTCTCTGCGAGGCACGGTGTTCCGACCCGGTAGCCACCTTCGCCTGCCTCGAGAACGGGCACGACAACGCCGGTAGGGGAGATGAGACCCAGTGGATCACCCGGATCCTCGGTGGTCGGCGGCACGAATTGGGTGGTGGTGGTCGCTTCGGTGGTGGTGGGTGACGGGTTAGCCGCCCCGGGCGGTAAGAGGAACGGGCGCTCGTCGCTGGCGCAGGACAGGACGATGAGCGCGCCAGCGAGGATGAACCCCGCGGTTCGCGCGCCGCGGGCCCGGGCCGGAAGAGTCATAGGTCGATCAGTCTTCCATTTCCGGTGGTGGTTGGAACGGCAGCGACCACGAATATCTCCCTGATCGGGAATCACTGCCCAATTGGGAGCAGGGAGCTCAGTGTTTGAACTGACGTTCGCCGGTGAAGATCATGGCGATGCCCCGCTCGTTGGCGGCGTCGATCACGTCGGGATCATTGACCGATCCGCCCGGCTGGACCACCACCGCAACACCGGCATCGGCTGCGGCGTCGACCCCGTCGCGGAACGGGAAGAACGCATCGGATGCACACGCGCCCCCCTCCGCCCGGCCATCGGCCTTGGATGCGGCGAGCATCGAGGACTCGACCCGGTTCTGCTGTCCGGCGCCGATGCCATAGGAGGTCCGGTTGCGGACCATCACGATGGCGTTCGATGCAACGGCAGCCGCCACTCGCCACGCCATCACGGCATCCTGCATTTCGAGGGGAGTGGGCAAACGGTCGGTGACGACCTTCCACGTCTCGGGATCCGAAGCGAGGACGGCGCTCTCCTGAACCAGGAACGAATCCGAGAGCTGGCGAACGTGGTACGGGCGACTCGTGGGAGGTGTTGCCTCGAGCAGTCGAGTGTTCTTGCGCTTGGCGATCAGGCGCTCGACAACCCCGTCGTCATAGGACGGCGCGATCACGACGTCGGCCTGGGCGGCCGCTTCCATCGCCGCGACCGTGGCGTCGTCCACCGGACGGTTCATCGCCACGATTCCTCCGAAGGCCGAACGGGGATCGCAGGCGAAGGCCTGCTCGTATGCCGCGGCCAGAGTGGAGGCGACCGCGGTTCCGCACGGGTTGCCGTGTTTGATAATCGCCACCGTCGGCTCATCGGGGGCGAGGCTGTTGGCCAGCGACCATGCCGAATCGGCGTCGAAGATATTGAGATACGACAGTTCCACGCCGCTGTGCTGGGTCACGGTGTCCCACCACGATGGTTGGCCGTTGACCCGGTACCGGCCGCCGGTCTGATGGGGGTTTTCGCCGTAGCGAAGATTGTCGACCTTCTCGAGGCCGACGGGAACCAGATCGGGAAGTGGTTTGCTCTCTTCGTCGTCGAGCAGCGTGGTGGTCTGGCTATCCAGCCAGTCCACGATGCTGCTGTCGTACACCGCACAGTGGGCGAAGGCCTTACGCGCCAGACGACGGCGGGTGGCGGCCTTGTTCTCGCCCTTTTCCTTCAGTTCCTCGATCACGACGGCGTAGTCGGAGGGATCTACGAGCACGGTCACGAACGCATGGTTTTTGGCGCCCGCCCGGATCATGGCGGGCCCACCGATGTCGATCAGTTCGATACCGGGATCGGTGTTGAACGGATAGAGGTTGCCGACGACGATGTCGATGAACTCGATCCCGTTGTTTTCCATGTCGGTGAGATGCGCCGGATCGCGACGATCGGCCAGCAGTCCACCGTGGATGAACGGGTGCAACGTGACGACCCGGTGGCCGAGCATCGGCTTGACCCCGGTGTACTCGGCAACGTCGGTCACTGGGATCCCGGCGCTGGCGATCTCGGCGGCTGTACCACCACTGGAAACCAAATCGATTCCGAGCTCGTGGAGTTCGGCTGCCAATTCGGCGATGCCGGTCTTGTCGTAGACCGAAAGCAAGGCACGCATTTGGATCAACCTAGCGGCCGAATGAGCCCGCGCCGAGCATTGCCCGCAACCGTTGGGTGCTTCTTGGACAAGCTGCTTGAGTGGATCCCTCAGTATCGGGAGCGAGCTTGGGAAATGGGTTTAATCAGTACACCTTGGACCGGTAGTGTCACTCCCGATGGACCTTCCCGCACACTCCCCGTCGCGGTCGGTGCTCGGGCTTGGGCTCAGGCTTGTCGTCCGGATGTACCGCATGCATCCGCTGGCTGCGTCCGTTGCGGTGTTCGGCGCATTCCTGACCGCCATCGGCATCGTGGGATCGACGGTGGTGATCGGCTGGGTGACCGACAATGTGGTGCTGCCGTCGTTCGAGCCAGGATCGACGATCGGATTGACCGACGCTTTGTGGGGGGTCGTAGCGGTGGCATGTGTCGCCGTGATCCGCTCGGCCGGCTCGGTTATGCGGCGCTACTACGCCGGTATGACCACCCAGCAGGTGGAGCGAAGCCTCCGGGAGCGGCTGGGGCGTTACTACCTCCAATTGCCGATGGACTTCCACCAGCGATCCATGGCGGGCCGACTCATCGCCCACGCCGACAACGACACGATGATGGCCACGCATGTGCTCGACCCGGTGCCGTTCACCCTGGGCACGTTCTTCCTCCTCATCTTCGCCGCCATCTCGCTCATCACCATCGATCTCACCATCGCGGTGATCGCACTGCTGATCTTCCCGGCGATGTACACCCTGAACCGGATCTACACCGTTCGGATCGAGGCGCCGACCGCAGCCGTGCAGGCGGGTGTCGGTCGCGTCAGTTCATTGGCTCACGAGAGCTTTGACGGGGCGCTCGTGGTCAAGACACTGGGTCGGGCCGAGGCCGAAAGTGAGCGATTCAACGCATCGAGTGCCCGGCTGCGCAACGACCGGATCCACGTCGGCAACCTACGGGCGGTCTTCGAATCGAGCCTCGACGCATTGCCCAGTCTGGGAATTGCAGCGGTGGTGCTGATTGGGGCCTACCGCATCGATGCGGGGGCGATGAGCGGCGGCGACCTGGTTCAGGTTGTCTCGCTGTTCACCCTGCTGGCCTTCCCCATGCGGGTGCTGGGCTTCTTCCTCGAGATGGTTCCCCGGTCGGTCGTTTCCCACCGCCGACTACAGACGGTGTGGAACGAACGCCTGCCGGAGGTTCGAACCGCGCCATCATCCGAGCGCCCCCGGTCCTCCCGAGCATCAACGCTTGAGGTGCGCAACGTCAGCTACACCTACCCGGCGGTGTCCCGTCTCGATGACGACGAAGATGCCGAGGCGGGCCCCCGGCTGATCCAAACCCAGGCTCCCCAGGAGATCCTGAAAGACGTCAGCTTCTCCGTCGCGCCCGGCCAGGTAGTAGCGATCGTCGGTGGAACCGCAGCCGGAAAGTCAACGCTGTGTTCGTTGATCGCAGGTTTGACCCGACCGAGCGCCGGGCTGGTTGCCCTCGACGGATCAGACGTGATCGAACTGCCCGCCGACACCCGGGCCGACCACGTCTCGCTGGTCTTCCAAGAGTCGTTTCTGTTCGCCGACACGATCGCTGAGAACATCGCCTTCGGCACCCCCGACCGGACCCGGCTCGACGCCGCCATGGCGATCGCGGCAGCCGACGGCTTCGTGTCGGAACTGCCAAGGGGCGTCGAGACCGTTGTCGGCGAACGGGGGGTGACACTCTCGGGTGGGCAACGCCAACGGATCGCCCTGGCCCGGGCGCTCTACCGCCAACCCGGATTGATCATCCTCGACGATGCCACCAGCGCGGTCGACCCGGTCGTCGAGAAACGCATCCTGGATGCTCTCCGCAACCAGCTCGACACCACGGCGGTCATCGTTGCCCAGCGCCTGTCCACGATCGAGCTGGCCGACTCGGTGGTGTTCCTCCGAAAGGGAACGGTCGCCGGAGCGGGCCAGCACGGGGACCTCCTGCAGCTGCCGGCCTACCGGTCACTCGTCGAGGCCTACGAGGAGGCCTCGACATGACGGTCGTGGACCCCGGGGTTGATCCCGACCTCGATCCCGAAGATGGCGTCGCGTCGAATCCCTATGACCCCGACGAGTCCGAAGGCGCGATCAGCGTCATCCGACGGGGCATCGCGGCATCGCCGGAACTGAAACGAGGCGTGTGGTTGACCGCAGCCATGGGCATCAGCGTCGCGCTGGGCCAGTTGGCGGTCCCGGTGCTGGTGCAACGCACCATCGATCAGGGTGGGCTCTCCGATTCTGGTGACGTGGACATCCCGGCGGTCACCCGGCTGGTCGTTGTGGTCGTGGCCGTGGTTTTGTTCGCCGCAGTAGCCAACTGGAGAACCCAACGCCGCCTTCTGCAACGGGCCGAGGAAACTCTGTACCGCTTGCGCACCGACGCGTTCGCCAAGGTGCACCGGCTGTCGGTCGCCGATCACAACGACACCAGAAAGGGAATCCTGCTGGCCCGGGTGACCAGCGATGTCGAGGCGTTGGCGCAGTTCGTCCAATGGGGTTTCTTCATCTGGGTGACAAGTCCGGTGTTGATCCTGGGGATGCTGGCCGTTCTGGCCGTCTACTCGTGGCCCCTCGCGGTCGTTGTCGCCGTCTGTTTCATGCCTGCGCTGCCGTTGTTCCGGTGGGTGCAGCGCCGCCAACTCCAGGCGAACGACGCCCACCGAACGGCCGTCGGAACCATGTTGTCCTCGTTCAGTGAAGCCGTCACGGGTGCTGCGGTCATTCGGGCCTACGGCGTCCAGACCCGACAGGCCGAGCATCTGCAGCGCAGCATCGACCTGCGGTATCGAACCAAACTCCGAGCCAACCGGTACATGGCGCTGGTGTTCGTGATTGCCGACCTCTTCGCCGCAATCGCCTTCAGCGGCGTGCTGGTGCTGGGGGTGATGTTCCGGGACCAACTGGGCATCGAAGCCGGTGAGCTGGTTGCTTCGTTGTTCATCGTGTTGCTGATCGCAGGGCCGATCGCCCAACTCAGCGAAGTGCTCGATTCCACCCAGGGTGCGGTTTCGGCATGGCGAAAGGTCCTGCACCTCATCGATTCACCCGTCGATGTGGCCGATCCCGTTCCCGGTCTCGTGACGCCGGCCGGGCCGGTGGCGATAGAGGTTGAGGATCTTTCATTCTCTTACCGGGTCGGCCCCCGGGTGCTCGACGGCGTCTCGATCAGCATCCCCAGTGGAACCAATGTGGCGATCGTCGGCGAAACCGGCTCGGGCAAAACGACGTTTGCCAAACTGCTCTGCCGCCTGGCCGATCCCCAGGAGGGATCGATACGGCTGAACGGTGTGGAGATTCGCGAGATGTCCGGAACCTCACGGCTGGACACGGTTCGAATGGTGCCTCAGGACGGGTTCCTCTTCGACGCGTCGATCGGTGACAACATTCGGTTCGGGCGACCCGGCGCCACCGACGACGACATCGCCCACGCCGTCGACCTCCTTGAACTGGGCTGGTGGGTGGAACGGCTACCCGATGGTCTCCTCACCGAAGCGGGGGAGCGAGGTAGCAACCTCAGCGTGGGTGAGCGTCAGCTCGTGGCACTGATTCGGGCGGCGTTGGCCGATCCGGGGTTGCTCATTCTCGATGAGGCAACCAGTGCCGTGGATCCCGAGACCGACGCCGCGCTGACGGGTGCGATTCAGCGACTGTCGGCCGGGCGGACCGTGGTGTCGATCGCACACCGGCTGGCGACGGCGGAGGCGTCAGACTGTGTCGTGGTGTTCGACGCCGGCCGGATCGCTCAGATGGGTCCGCATCACGAACTGGTCCAGGAGCCGGGGATCTACCAGCGACTCCACCAGGCCTGGATCGGCGCTACCCGCTAACCAAGCGGCAGCCGTTCGGGTTCTACTCGGTGAGACGGATCGGGTCGCCAACCAGGTCGGCTCGCCAGGTGGTGGTTTCCCGGGTGTTGCCGTCGTTGGAGTACTGAACCTTCCACCAGCAGTTGCTCTCGCAGTCGTATCGAACCCCGGGCCCGCCGGCGTTGTTGAGATCCACCGTGATCAGCACGACGCGATCCTGGAACCAGTTCCCGGTCTCACCGACCGGGGCCGTCACACAGGAGTCGCCGCCCGAACACAAGGCCATGTCGCTTGCGGTTGGTGTGTACGCACCGTTGCCGGACTCAGCGACGACCTCCCAGGTGAAGTCGGCGAACTGACGCACGGTGGTGCTGTCGTTGATCGGAGGCATCAGGATCTTGACTTCGTCGATACCGTCGGCGGGGTCGAACATCGTGATCCGCAGGGTGCTTCGGCCGTTCACGTTGTCGACTTCGGCCAGGTACAGCTCGGTCGGGTCGGTGTTGCCGGGAGGGAACATGTCGTAGTGGGTGACGGTGCCGAGCCAGTTGATGGGTGACACGGTGGGGCAGTCATCGCCGAGGGGGCCCAGCTTTGTGCAGTGCTGGGCCGACCCGACCTGGGTGGTGTCGATGATGCGAAGCGCATAGAGAATACGACCGCCGGTGCCGTGTTCGGCCTGCAGGATCCAGTCGCCGGGGGTTCCGCCGAGCGTTGAGCTGATCGTCTGCCACGTGCCGTCTTCGGGGTTGTCGGTGTAGTGGTACCCGTCGCCACCATTGGTATCACCGGTGTCGCCGGTGGTATCGCAGCTGTTGGCCGAGTCGTTGTAGAGCTGGTTGCTGATCACCGGCGTGACGAGGGTGAGGTTGTCCCGCAGAAAGAGGGGCGTGACCGTGTTGTCCGGTGGATAGAGGCTCAGCTGAAGCTCGCCGTTCTGCCATGCGTGACAGGTGAAACGAACCTGCAGCTCGTAGTTGCCACCGCTGGGCGGTACATCGATCTTGAACAGATAACCGTCAGGGTCCTGGTAGTCGTTGCTGGTGCCGTTATTCGACGTCGGCGCATTGATCAGGTCACCGCTTTGACGGCTGGTGTTTGGGGGCAGGATGTTCAGCCAAAAATTGTCGGGATCATCGGGATACTCCGTGTCGACGCCGGTGCCCAACGCTGACGTCGGGCTTCCCATCGGCAGTGGACGAGTGAAGTCGGCGTTGGCAAAACGTTCGATCGTGATGCCGTCGAGGACGACCCGGCCGAAGTAGGAGTCACCTTCTGTGATGATGTTCACCTTCACCTCGACGTCAGAGATCATCTCGACCTCGACGTGGGGGTAGGTGGGGTTGGAGGGGTCGAAGTCGCCGGCCTGATCCACGAAGCCGTTCTCGGCCGCTATTGCGATGGCCGTTGCGGTGACCTGGGCTTCGTTTGGGGTAAACGCAACCGCGGCGAGCGCAGCGGCGTCCGCAGCCCGTTGGGCCTGATCGGCCTTCACGTACCAGCCGCCGACATCGACCGCGAATGCGGCGAAGATCATCAGCGGGATCAGCAGGAGCGCGGTGGTGGCGATGACGTAACCCGACTCGTCCGGACGTCCTGAACCAGTAGGGGATCCATGGGCGGCACCATGCATGACGGCTGAATCGACGCCCGACGATGCGATCTTCAGCTATTGGGAGTATCTGCTCATATGCGTTGAAGCTTGTCGATTTTGGTCCATCGGAGAGACCGGTCGCTGAGCAGGAATAACGTCACTTACAGGGTTTCGGAGAACAGGGTGAGGGTTTCGGCCCACGAGGCCGCCGACGCCTCCTCGTCCAATGTTCCCAGCGGATTCTGCTCGTTGGCAAAGGCGTGCCCGGTGCCCGGGTAGATCTTCAGTTCAACGTCTTTCCCCATCCCCTGAAGTTGCGCTTCGAGCTCCGAAACCGGGCCGGGAGGAAAGAAATCGTCGGTTTCGGCGAAATGGCCGCGCACCTTGGCGGTGAGCCCATTCCAGTCAGGACCCCCCTCACCCAGCGGGGCGCCGTAGTGCGGCGCGGCAGCAGCGACCCGATCACCTTCGAGGGCGGAGATCATCAAACATAACATGCCGCCCATACAGAACCCGACAACTCCAACGGCGTCACCGGTCACGTTTGGGTGTTCGAGCAGGGCGGTGATCGCTCCGCCCATGTCGCGGGCGGCCCGATCGGGCGGCAACGAAGTCATCAGTTCTCCGGCTTTGTCCATCTCGTCGTGGCCGGCCAACTCGCCGTGATAGAGATCGGGGGCCAGCGCAACAAATCCTGCGGCCGCAAGGCGATCGGCCACGCCGCGGATCTGATCGTTCAGCCCCCACCATTCCTGCAGCACCAGCACTCCCGGTGCGGGCTGGTCCGGTAGGGCGAGGTAGCCGCTGGCGGTCGTACCGTTGGATGCGAACTCGATCGTTTGGGAGGTAGCCATACGGCAGTCTTAGGCGATGGTTTGGCCGGGACGCAAACGTCATCGCTTCGGTGTTGGGCGACCTCGGGCCGTATGCTGCTGCTATGGCTAAGACCCCTGTTCGAGTTACTGTCACCGGCGCTGCAGGCCAGATCGGATACGCACTGCTGTTCCGTATCGCCTCCGGCGCTCTGCTGGGTCCGGATCAGCCGGTCATTATCCAGATGTTGGAGATCACCCCGGCCCTCGGCGCCTTGGACGGCGTCGAGATGGAACTGGACGACTGCGCATTCCCGTTGTTGGCCGGAACCGTCAAGACCGACGACGCCAATGTGGCCTTCGGCGATTCCGACTACGCCCTGCTGGTTGGCGCCATGCCTCGCAAAGACGGCATGGAGCGGGCCGATCTGTTGCAGGCCAACGGCGGGATCTTCGGTCCTCAGGGCAAGGCCATCAACGACAGCGCCTCGAAGGACATCAAGGTGCTCGTCGTCGGTAACCCGGCGAACACCAACGCTCTCATCGCCATGCACGCCGCTCCGGATATCGATCCCCGCCAGTTCCACGCCATGACCCGGCTCGACCACAACCGGGCGCTCACCCAGCTTGGTCAGAAGGTCGGCCAACCGATCACCAACATCACCAACATGACCGTTTGGGGCAACCATTCCAGCACGCAGTACCCGGACCTCTTCCACTGCAAGGTCAACGGCCAGAATGCCGCCGAGATGGTGGGCGATCAAGAGTGGCTCGAGAACACCTTCCTACCCACCGTGGCCTCGCGTGGGGGCGCCATCATCAAGGCCCGCGGTGCTTCGTCCGCTGCTTCAGCGGCAAACGCCGCGATCGATCACATGCACGATTGGGCGCTCGGCACCCCCGACGGCGACTGGGTCTCGATGTCCACCGTTTCCGATGGTTCCTACGACATTCCCGAGGGCATCATCTACAGCTTCCCGTCCACCTGTGCCAACGGAGATTTCTCCATCGTCCAGGGTCTCGACATCGACGACTTCAGCCGGGGTCGAATGGATGCCTCGGCGGCCGAACTCGTGAGCGAGCGCGACACCGTCAGCGGACTAGGCCTGATCTAACCGCTCATGGCTCGATGGATCACCGAAATGGGCATGGGCGTCGACGTCCACGGCAACGACTACACCAAGGCGGCACGGCGCGCCGTCTCCGACGCGCTTCGCCATAGCAGTCTGAACTTCTTCAACGCCGCCGGTAAGAGCCGCGACGACATGCACGTCGAGGTCGTCGTTGCGGTGGCGGATCCAGATGCGCTCGACGTGGCAGCAATCGCGGCCGAGGTGCCCTACGGAACCGTCACGATCTCACCCGTCGCCGGTGGACTGGACGTGCCATCCGATGTTGGGAACGACCCGATCGTGATCGCCAACGCTGCGGTGCTGGTGAGCTTCCCCGACCGGTAGGTCACGAGCTCACGCCGACCGAACGCCCGAAATCGAGGTGAGCTGGCCATCGACGGGACAGCCGTGTCGATGGGGCTGAGCCGATCCCGGCGTTGTCTCCTCGGTCTCCGGCTTGTCTTCGAGCAGCAGGAAGGCGCAGATCCCACCGGCTGCCACGATGGACGCCGAAACAACCATGGCCCGGTCAAAGCCCGGTTCCAGGAGTTCGGGGTTGCTGAGGGCGTCGCCCGTGAGCCCAACCAGCCCCGGGATGGCGGCAACGGCCAGCAGGCCTCCGGTGCGGGCCACGGCGTTGTTGGCGCCCGATGCGGCGCCGGCACGATTGTCGGGAACACCGCCCAGCGCAGCGGAGGTCACGGGTGCCACGATCGCCGACAGACCGAGCCCGAAAACGATCACGGCCGGAAGTACGTCGGTGATCAGCGATGCCCCCGGGCCGATGCGGGTCAGCAACAACATCCCTGCAGCGGCGACGATTGGTCCGATCGTCAGCGGCAGCCGGGGCCCGATCCGTTGCGCCAGGTCGCCCATCCGCGACGACAGAAGCAACATCAAGACGGTGACCGGCAGCAACGCCACACCGGCCCGGAGTGGCGCCCAGCCCGCCGTCACCTGAAGGTGAACCGACAGGAGGAAGAACATCACTCCCATTCCGCCGTAGATGATGAAGGTCAGCAGGTTGGCGACCGCGAACGTTCGGTCAGCAAAGAGGTCGACGGGCAACATCGCATGGTCCCGTCCCCGTTGCCACCGGAACAGGGCCGCCAGTGAGCACACGGCCACTATCGCACATGCGACTTCGAGCGTGGAGAAGGTGCCGTTCGGACCCTCGATCAACGCATAGGACGCTCCTCCCAAAGCCGCGATCGTGAGCACCGCACCCACGGTGTCCAGCGGGGCGTCGGCGGCGTCCGGGTCCATCGATTCCGGGGTCCACCTCGACAGAATCAGAACCGAAATTGCAATCGGGATGTTCACAACGAACACCCAGCGCCATGAGATTTCCACCAGAAGGCCTCCAAGCAGCGGACCGGCAGCACCGGCCAGACCCGTGATGCCCGACCACAGACCCACCCCCCGCCCCCGGTCTTGTTTCCGCAGCGACGTCTCGATGATGGCCAGACTCCCCGGGGTCAGGAGAGCGCCACCGACTCCCTGGAGCAGACGGAACCCGATGAGGGAGGGGACATCCCACGCCACCGCGCACAGAAGCGAGGCCACGGCAAACCACGCAACACCGATCCGATACAGCCGGACCCGGCCGAATCGGTCGCCCAGCGATCCGCCGATCAGGATGAGCGCAGCCAGGGTCAAGGTGTAACCGTTAATGATCCAGGTCTGCGCCGAGGATCCAGCCTCGAGGTCGCGAGCCAGTGTCGGGAGCGCCACGTTCACCACCGTGGCCGTCAACGACGCCACCGCTGACCCCAGCACAACGGTGCTGAGGATGATGCGGCCGGCGGTGGAATCGAGTTCGACGTCGCTGGTGGTCGGCACCCCGACCAGCATTCCCGGTCCCAGCGCTGCGGTCCAATCGATCACCCGTAGGCGATACATCCTCCAGAGTGGGTTCAGAGTCACTCTGTGTGGTTGGAGTTTCGGGCTCGGCAGCGTCGAATACCCCGACCTCGAGAACGCCGCAATCCAGCGGGCCACCGCCAACGTGCTCAAGCGATTCCTCTCCGACCCCGATCAGAACCTGATGGCTCAGGCCCGGGCGATGGACGAGCTCGTGGCGGCGTCGGACTACGAAACGTCGCGAGATGGTGATGTGCTTCGGCTGTACCGGGCGTTCTTCGATCGGGAACCGGACATCGACGGCGCCCTCTACTGGCTCGGCGTCCGCAAGGACTACGGGCTGACCCAGATCGCAGTGTTCTTCACCGCTTCGCAGGAGTACATCAACAGCTACGCCGGGACCACCGATCGTGAGTTCCTTCGTCGGGTCTACCGGAACGTGCTTGGCCGCTCGTTCGATCAGGCCGGTTTCGACTACTGGCTTGGAGTGCTGGGGGCGGGCACCAGCAGGGGAGAGGTGGTGCGGTGGGTGGCCGCCTCGGAAGAGTTCAAGGCCGTCTACCCCTACAAGCTGTGACCCTCTCTGCGGGGTTGGTTACTTGAGGAACTTGCTGGTCGTGTTGTCGGCCAGAATCTTTCCATCGGTCTGGTCGGTGGGGCAGTAGTACACCGTGTACTTGCGGTACTCGACCGTACGAACCGTGTCATCACACTTCACACATGGTTCGCCCGAACGGTTGTGCACCCGACTGGGACGATCGGCGCTCTTGCCGATGTCATCCAGGGTGCGTTCATGAGCCAGAGACGCATCGACCACGGTGTTCATGGCCGAATACAGCGCCTGCACCTGTCCTGCGGACAGCTTGCTGGCGTTCGCAAACGGCGAGATCCCCGCTTCGAAGAGGATCTCGTTGCTCAGCATCCGCCCAAGCCCGGCGATCTTGCGCTGATCTCGCAGAAGTCCGTGGATTCTCCCGCTGTGGGATGCACATAGGTCTGCCAGTTGTTCGAGCGAGAAGTCGGTGCAGTCGGGAGCGGTCTCGGCAAGGGGCGGATGTTCGTCGGGGTCACCGTCGACGGTCCAGACGCCGGCCTTGCGTTCGTTGCCCGCCTCGGTGAAGAGCCAGGCCTGGTCGTCTTCAAAGACCCATCGTGCGATCCCAAGCCGTGGTTTCTTGGACTGCTTTGGGTCGGGGCGGAGTCGGCCGCCCTGCATGAGGTGCACGACGTGTACATGGCCGTTGTCGAAGCGGAGCTGAAGCGTCTTGGCCCGCCTGGTCACTTCGGTCAGGGTTGCGCCGACGGCTTCGTCAGGGCCCGGACTGAACGTCTTGAGCGACGCGAAGTTCAGCAGCTGGAAGCGATCGAGCCGGGCGCCTGCGAGAGCCTCGGTCATGCGTTCGGCGTGGGCTTGAACCTCGGGTAGTTCAGGCATCGCCGGATCCGCCCAGCACCGCTTCCAGGTTCTTGAGTTCACCGGCCCGCTCGATCAGCACGGCCACACTGCCGCCCAAACGGATCTCACCGTCGAGAAAGGCTTTGCTCCCGCTGTAGGACCCACCCGATACGCGCTCTGCGACGTCGTAGCTCATAGTGAACCGTACATCGGCCCGCTCCGACGTGCGTTGGAGCGTTGCGCCGTCGCCGGGTGTTATCACGATCGAATAGTCGATCGTTGGTCCGGGGTCGGGGTGGTCAGCCGGTAGATCGGTGATCGAATAAGCGAAACTGACCGGCTCGGGCGATTCGGTTTCGAACGTTGCCTCTGCGAGTACCTGCTGGGCCCGTTCGAACCAGGCCGGGCTGAGGTATTGACGGTTGCTCATGCCAAACCTTCAGGCCAGCGCGCCCCTGCGTCTCGCAGGGCGTCGGTCAGCTGACGTCGGTTCACGAGTTCTTCCTCGATCGGGTCGAGCACATGGGTGCGCGCCACCGAGACCATTGCGTCGCTGGCGTCCTTGCGGACCTGACGAGCCCGACGGGAGGCTCCGACGTTCGCAAACCGTCCTGCGATGACGGCGATCAACCACCCCAGCAGCGCGCCGCCCAGCGCCAGTGCGGTGGGCACCGGGACCGGGCCGATCTCGGGGGTTGGGATATCGCCGAGCGCAAAGAATCCGGCTGCGGCCAGCGCAACGAGCCACGCGATGCCCACCAGCATGGCCACGAACACGAATCCCTGGACCGCACGGATCCCCGACCACCACCGGGGTGAGTTCTTGGCCCGTTCTCGAACCGATCGCGCGATCGATCCGTCGATGGCATCGTGGAGTGCCGCGGTGTTCGGGATTGCGGCGTTTCGAACCAGTGTGGGCCAGGGTTCCGGCAGGTCCTCGGTCGCAGCATCGGCCGCGGTACGAACCGCCGCACTGACCCGAGCGCTGCTGGCCGGGCTCGGGGCTGGCATCGAGGTAGGGCCGGTCGAACCGCTGCCCAGATGCAACCGGCGAAGTGGATGGGGTCGCAGCTTGCGAGCCCACTTGGTGAGGGGCCAGCCGGTGGACTGGGCGGCGTCGCGGCGGTAGCCCTTCGCCACGGCTTCGGTGATGGTCTCCAAGCTGGAGGCATCGACCAGCTCGTCGGCAAGGTCCTGGGCGATGTGTTTGTCGATCGAGGTCTTGACGGGAGGTCCCGCCTCGGCTGCAAGGTCGGATGCCGCCACGGTTGCATCGGCATCGAGCCGTGCCAATGCCAACTCGTGTTCCTTCACCAGGTCCACCAGCACACTCTTCAGTTCGGCGATACCCAGCCCGGTTGTGGCCGAGGCGGTGAGAATGGTGGCGTTGCCAACCCCGTCGGCGAGCAGCAGGCGGGCCAGGTCGGTGCGGCAGGCCTGCAGCTGTTCGTTGGTTAGCGTGTCGACCTTGTTGAGCACCACCGCGGTCACCGCGCCGTGGCGGGTGAGGAGCGCCAGATAGTGGTGGAGGGCGGCATCCGCGTACTTCTCGGGATCCGTGACGAACATCAAGAGATCGGCGTGTTCGGCGATCCGTTCCATTTCGAGCCGGTGTTCGACCCGGACCGAGTCGTGATCCGGAACGTCGAGCAGGACCAGTCCATCGAGGTCGGCGGACGGGTCCGAGACCTGGTGTCGATTCTTGATCTCCAACCAGTCGAGCAGTCGACTCGAGTCCATCGTTCCCCAGGTGCACGCCAACGTGGAGGACGTGGTTGGCCGGCGGACGCCGGTGGTGGCGACGTCGGAGCCGACGATGGCGTTCGTCATGCTGCTCTTGCCCGATCCGGTGGCGCCGAGCATGGCCACAACGCTGTGATGGGTGCCGAATCGGAGACGGTCGCTGGCCTTGGTCAGTACGTGTTTGGCGTAATCGACCACCTCGCCGTCGAGCCGACCATCCGACAACTCGATCGCCCGTTCGAGATGTTGCAGCCGGCCCGGAAGATCGGCCCCGATCGGGGCCCCGGTGAGAAGGGTTCGCGCGCTCACAGCGCCGACTCCAGGGCGGCGACCGCCTCTTTGAGGTCTTCGCCCTGTTCGGGTGGTCCCGCCACCGACCACAACGCTTCCAGGAAGCGGTTGGCATCGGTGTCGAGAAGGCTGCCGGCTCGGTCGAGTAGGGCGCGACGAGCTCGAGCGGCAAGATCTCGCACGGCCTGCTCGCCGAAGATCGCGTTGAGTAACGTCTGGCTGACCGTTGCCGTGCCGCCGGCGACCGCTACTTCACCACCGGTCACACCGCCGGTCTGGGCGAAGATCAGAATCATCAGAGCGATGCCAACGCTGTTGACGGCAAACGCAAGGCCGCGGGCCAGGTTCCGTTTGCCCTGAGCATTGGTGCGTACGAGTTCCAGTACGTCGTTCTGCCAGGCTCGTATCTCGTCGGCGGCACGGTTACGGAACTCGACCGAGCTGCGCTCGAGTTCGGTGTCGGCGGCGAGGGTTTGGCGTCCACCGGGGAGTTGGCGCCAGGCGGCGACCGAGCTGAGCGCGGCGTCGTCGGCCAGGTCGATCAGCAACTGTTCGAGCGTGTTGGTGATCTCACCCTGCACGGTCTGAGTGTCGGCGACGCGGCCCGTGACCAGCGATGTGACCCGGTCGCGGATGCGTCCGAAGAAACTCTGGAGTCGGGCGAGGATCTCGTTGACACCGATGAGTTCCTGCCAGCGGTCCAGGACCTCGTTGCGTAGCAGGGTGCCGCCGGTGAGGGCATCGAAGAGTTCGTCGCGGGCGTTGCCGTAATGGTGATCGACGGCGTTCTTCAATTCGGCGACCGCTTCGTCCTGGGTGACCACGGCGGCGTGAACCGTGTGGGCTCGGGCTGGAACGCTGCGTAGAGCACCGTCGAGCGTGCGACGAATAACGATGGCCCGCTCGTCGGCGCTGGCCGCCAACGACTCGAGTTGTTCGCGGATTTCGGTTACCGATGACTCGGGCAGCAGCCCGATCGGGCTGAGGGTGGCGTCCTCGATCGGGAACACGGTGATGTTGCCGAATCCCTCCTTGGCCATCATCTCTGCCAGGTGGGGCACAACTTCGGTAGCGGCGCCGACCGGTATGCGGTTGATGATGATCGAGAGCGCAGTGCCGCGATCTCGTGCCCGGCGCAGGAAGTCCCACGGGACCGCGTCGGCGTATCGGACCGCGGTGGTGGTGAACAACCAGAGGTCGGCCGAGGCCAACAGCTGGGTAGCGAGATCTCGGTTCTCCTGAGCGATCGAGTCGATATCGGGTGCATCGATGATGGCGAGGCCGGGTGTCATCGTTCCGACTTCGGTCACCTTCAGAACATGCCCAACCGGATCACCCTCGCCGGTGATGCGAGGCAGGCCGGCCAGCACGCCGTCCTCCTCCGCAGCCATGAACCACGCAGTGTCCTCCGGATTACATATCAGCGTGGGAGCGCGGGTGGTGGGGCGGATCACGCCCGACTTCGACACGACGGCTCCCGCCAGCGTGTTGGTGATCGTCGACTTTCCGCTTCCGGTGGAACCACCCAGCACGGCGAGCAACGGAGCGTCCAGCCGCTTCATCCGAGGGATCAGGTAGTCGTCGATCTGATCCCGCAACTCCTTTGAGATGTCGCGGGCGTCGTCGGCCCCATCCAGGTCGAAGACGAGCGGTGCGTCGGCCAGGGTTTGGCTCAGTCGGCGGAGTCCGGCCTCGGTTGCATCAAGGTTGTTCGCAGTCTCAGACACTCTGGGAGACTTTACTGGCCCCACGGCACGGTGACCGTCCCCACGGCCGGGCAGCGTTGCCTGTCGCAATCGACAACCGATCCGAACCGCCGAAATCGGGCGCCATTCGAGGTGCTGAGAACCCGAACGGCCGTGTCGGGTAAAGGTGCTAGACCTGCAGAGATGCAAGGGCGAAGTTGTATCCCCACAGGTCCAACATGACTGCGACGCAGTGCTCGGTGTACTGCGACCCCGTGAACGACAGCGAAACCGTGACTATCGGCTCGGTTTCGGGCGAGGTGTTTTCATCGGGTTGGGCTGAGCCATAGGGCACCCCGCTCTTCCGTTCCGGTGCTGTACTCTCGGCGCCTGTGGTACCAGCACCTCTCCTTCAGTTCTTCCGCGGCTTCTTCATGGGCGCAGCCGACATCGTGCCCGGCGTCTCGGGCGGCACGGTCGCACTGATCCTTGGGATCTACCGGACGTTCGTCGAGCAGCTCCGGGCCGGCGCCCACGCTCTGAAGCAACTGGTCACCGGCGATCTCGGCGGCGGCATCGATTCGCTCAAGAAGATCGACTGGTTGTTCCTCGTACCGCTCGGCGGAGGCGCCGTCACTGCGTTCGTGCTCCTACGGGGCCTAATGAAGACCGCCCTGGAGGAACACTCCGAACTCACCGCCGCAGCATTCTGTGGACTCGTGTTGGCCAGCTGTTGGCTGGTCTGGCGGGAGATGAGCAGTCACGATCCGGTTCGTATCGGGATCATTGTGGCGGTCGGCGCTGCGGCGTTCTTTCTCCTCGGATTCCAGAACGGTGCCATTGCCAGCCCACCGCTCTGGGCCTTCTTCGCCACCGGTGCAGTAGCGATCTGCGCAATGGTGCTCCCCGGCATCTCCGGCAGCTTCATCATGTTGATGCTCGGCATGTACGCCGCCGTGCTCGACGGGTCGGTGCCCGAACTCCTCATCTTCCTGGTCGGAGCCACCATCGGGCTCGGCGCCTTCTCCACGGTGCTGAACCACCTCCTGGAGCGCTACGAACCGACGGTCCTGGCGGCGCTGTTGGGTTTGATGATCGGTAGCTTCCGGGTGTTGTGGCCCTGGCCCAACGGCGTCGGCTACACGATCGAGGAGGGCGAAGTGGAAACCACGATCGAGGGCACCGGTCTTGAACTGTGGCCCTCCGGTGGCGACCTTTTGAAGGCGCTCGCCTTCACCGTCGGCGCCGCCTTGTTCACGCTTGCCGTGGTGCAAATTGCCGAACGCCTCTCGAACGAAACGACCAAAGAACCGGTGACGGTCTGAGCGAGGTCGAACCCTCGTACGAGCGGCGCCGCACACCGCCCGCGGGTGTTTCCGGTTGGTTTGAGGCGCACATCACCCTGGCGCTCGGTGACGACGCGTCGGTCGTGATCTGGACGTCGATCCACCCCACCGCTCGCCACGCTGAACAGGTTGCACTGCTGTGGCCGCACGGAGGTCGGCCGGTCGCGATGATCGAGTCGGAGATCCCGATCCCGGCCGACCGCTGGGAGTTTCGAACGAGCGGCCTGTGGGTCGAACAGGTCTGCGAACAACCCCACGACCACTGGTCCTATGGTCTCGAGTCTTTCGCTCTGGAACTGGATCACCCGACCGAGCTGATCCGAACCGGTCACGGCACGCGAGTTCCGATGGGATGGGAACTCGACTTCGACGCGGCCGAGCCGTCGCGTTGGTTGCTGACCGGGGCCGAGCCTCTGGAGGTCGCGGGCGCCTACACCCAACGGGGCGAACTTCACGGAGTCCTCCTCGGCGCCGACGGCGAAACCGAGTTCGAGGGCACCTCCCACCGATGGCACTGGTGGGGGACCAAACCCCTGACGTCGGTTGGACTTCGAGTTAGCGACGAAGGCCAAACCAGCGGTCGCCTACACCTGCCGCTTTCGCAGGGTCCAGTGATCGTCGCCGCCGCGACGAACGCGCTCCTGCTTACCTCTGCTGCAACACTTGGTTCCAACGACACCGTCTAGGGCGTCGTTGGAGCACGATCGTTTGTGGCAGACGGTCGGTGTTAGTTCTGACCGGCCAGCTTGCGGTTGTAGACCTTCGACTTGATGTAGTCGCGGTTCATGAAGGCGATGAAGTCCTGGCTGATGCTCTTGGGGCAGGCCTCGGTGCACTCACCATGGTTGGTGCACGATCCGAAGAAGTCCTCCATGGTTTCGACCATGGCTTCGGTCCGGCGGTATCGCTCGGTTTGGCCCTGAGGAAGGCTGTTCAGATGCCACAGTTTGGCCGAGGTGAAGAGCTGACCGGCGCTGTTGGGGCAGGCGGCAACACACGCACCACAACCGATACAGGCCGCCGCGTCCATCGACGACTCCGATACCTCTTTGGGCACCAGAATCTCGTTGGCGTCACGAGCGTTGCCGGTTGAGGCACTGATGTAGCCGCCGGCTTCGATAACACGATCCAGCGCCGAACGATCGACGACAAGGTCTCGCAGGACGGGGAAGGCCGCCGCTCGCCAGGGCTCGATCTCGATCACGTCGCCGTCGTTGAACTTGCGCATGTGCAGCTGGCAGACGGCGGTGGCTCGCTCGTGGCCGTGGGCCTGACCGTTCACCATCACACCGCAGGTTCCGCAAATGCCCTCGCGGCAGTCGTGTGGGAACTCGATCGGAATCTGGTTCTTCTCGATCAGGCGTTCGTTGACCATGTCGAGCATCTCGAGGAAGCTCGCATCGGTAGGTACGCCCGGAGCGTCGTAGTCTGCGAAGCCGCCGACGGCGTCGGGACCGGCTTGGCGCCAGACCCGGAGTTTCAGGTTCAGTGTCTCACTCATCAGGGTGTCTCTCTCGGCCTTACTTGTAGCTGCGGGTGGAGGGGATCACGTACTCGAATGTGAGCTCCTCTTTGTGCTTGGTCTGGGGGGTGTCGGCGTCGTGCCATTCCCAGGCGCTGACGTGCTGGAAGTTCTCGTCGTCTCGTTTGGCTTCACCGTCGTCGAGAACATGCTCTTCACGGAAGTGGCCGCCACAACTCTCCTCCCGGTCGAGCGCATCGCGGGCCATCAGTTCGGCCAGTTCGAAGAAGTCGGCGATGCGGCCGGCTTTCTCGATGCTCTGGTTCATCGTGTCTGCGGTTCCGAGGACCTTCAGATCTTTGTAGAACTCTTCCCGTAGCGCCCGGATCTCGCCGATCGCCTTTTCGAGGCCGTTCTTGTTGCGGGCCATCCCGATGTAGTCCCAGACCAGCTTGCCGAGTTCGCGGTGGAAGTAGTCCGGCGACTTCGTGCCCTTGATGTCGAGGAAACCCTGAATGCGTCCCCGCACCTCGGTCTCGGCGGTCTTGAACACCTCGTCGGTGGTATCGACGGGTTGGGTGTTGAGCTTGTCGGCCAGGTAGTCGCCGATCGTGTAGGGCAGAACGAAGTACCCGTCGGCCAGCCCCTGCATCAACGCCGACGCCCCCAGTCGGTTGGCACCGTGGTCGGAGAAGTTCGCCTCACCGGTGGCGTAGAGGCCGGGCACGGTGGTCATCAGGTTGTAGTCGACCCAGAGTCCACCCATGGTGTAGTGCGTGGCCGGGTAGATGCGCATCGGTGTCGAGTACGGGTCTTCGCCGGTGATGCGTTCATACATCTCGAAGAGGTTGCCGTACTTCGCCTCGATCGTGCCCTTACCGTCACGTTCGATGGCGTGTTTGAAGTCGAGGTAGACCCCGTTCTTCAGTGGTCCGATGCCAAAGCCGGCGTCGACGACGGTCTTGGCGTTTCGAGAGGCAACATCGCGGGGGACGAGGTTGCCGAAGGCGGGGTACTTCTCTTCGAGGTAGTAGTTCCGCTCGGCTTCGGGAATGTCGCGGGCTCGGCGGGTTTCATCGCGGTCTCGGGGGACCCAGATCCGACCGTCGTTACGGAGCGACTCGGACATGAGCGTGAGCTTGCTCTGGAACTCGTCGGCGGCGGGAATGCAGGTTGGGTGGATCTGGGTGAAGTTCGGGTTGGCGAAGTAGGCACCCTTGCGATGGGCCCGCCAGGCGGCGGTGACGTTGCACGACATCGCGTTCGTCGAAAGGAAGAACACGTTTCCGTAGCCGCCTGTCGCCAGCACTACCGCGTGGGCGGAGTGGCTGGTGATATCGCCGGTCGTCAGGTTTCGGCACACGATGCCGACGGCGGCGCCGTCCTTCTTCACCACATCGAGCATTTCCTCGCGAGTGTGAAGCTTCACCTTGCCGGTGTTCACCTGGCGCATCAGCGCCTGGTACGCACCGAGCAGCAACTGCTGGCCCGTTTGGCCGCGGGCGTAGAACGTGCGCGAGACCTGCGCACCACCGAAGGATCGGTTGCTGAGAAGGCCTGCGTACTCGCGGGCGAACGGCACACCCTGTGCCGCACACTGATCGATGATGTCGACACTGACCTGGGCCAGTCGGTAGACGTTCGACTCGCGGCTGCGGAAGTCGCCACCCTTCACGGTGTCGTAGAACAGGCGGTAGACGCTGTCGCCATCGTTCTGATAGTTCTTCGCCGCGTTGATACCACCCTGGGCGGCGATGCTGTGGGCCCGACGGGGTGTGTCGTGGAACGTGAACGCCTCGACCTCATACCCAAGTTCACCCATAGTCGCAGCTGCGGCTGCGCCGGCGAGTCCGGTGCCGACCACGATCACCTTGAACTTGCGTTTGTTGGCAGGGTTCACCAACTTCATGGCGAACTTGTGGTTGTCCCAACGGTCTTCGATTGGGCCTTCGGGGGTCTTGGAATCGGGAAGCATGATTTGGCTCCTTTGACAGCCTTAGCTGTCTTCTGCGCTTTCGACGACGGGTGTACCGATACGGGGATCATCGGCGTCGACGACGCCGGTCAGGACTGCGATGGGGAAGCTGAGGTTTCCGATGAGCACAACAGCGGCGATGCCGTACTGCAGTCCCTGTCGGATCAGTGCGAATCGCGGATTGTTCAGGCCGAGGGTCTGGAACATGCTGCGGACGCCATGGAAGAGGTGGATGGCCAGCGCGATGTTGGCGACGATGTAGATCAGGGCGACGATCGGGTTCTCGAGCGAGTTAACAACGTTGGCCTGTACGTGGCCCCGCTCCCAGTCGCTGCTGAGCAGTCCCCAGGTGAGATCGGCGAGGTGGAAGATCAGGTAGAACAGGATGATCGTGCCGGTGTAACGGGTGGTCCGGCTGGCCCAGTTGGCAGCCTGCCAATCGCGCTTGGACTTGTAGCTCTGGTTCGCCTTGTTGTTCAGGTAGGTCAGCGAATAGGCCGCATGGATGTGCAAACCGAAGGCGCCGATGAGCCCGAAGCGGAGGAGCCACAGGAACCATGTCCTGGGGAAGATCGGGACCAGAAGTTCCCGGAGGTATTCGGCATAGACATCGAGGTCGTATTCCCAAACGCCGTTCTCGGCGACCGGGCCGATGTACATCTTGATGTTGCCGAACATGTGGCCCAGCACGAAGCCGATCAGCATGAGGCCGGTCACGGCCATGACCCACTTCTTACCGACCGCGGTCTGGTAGAGGTTCAGCGGGAAAGGAAGCTGAGTCCGACGCTTACGAATCTTTTGTGGACCCGACGAACGGGCGGTGGTTGGTGCGGCCACGATGAGCAATCTCCATTGTGCGCGACCGAAGTCGCTGTACAGGCAAGGTTTCCACAGTTGAACGTAGCGCCCGAAACCGTGGAGAAACGTATTTGGTCGGCCAGAGGGGCACAAAGTCCCCCGGCGAGCCAGCGGCTAACGCAGCTCCTTCCGCCAGACGGCCTTGAGGCCAGACCAAACGTCCGAGATGGCGCACACTTTCACATCGACCAGCGACGTTTCCAGAATCGCAGCTCGAACCACATCACCGGTGAGGTTCGTCGCTACCCCCGAGGTCTTTTTCGGCCATGCGAACCACACCATCCGGTCGGGGTGGATGGCGGTCTGAATGACCGGAAGCCGCTCTCGATCACGAACGCACGGATTGGGTGGCGGTGTCCTCGGCCGGGGGAATGACCACGCTCTGGTAACGATTCGAGGCGACGATGTGATCGCTGTCGGAGTCTCCCTCGGCCTGCAATTCGATCGTGACCGCCAGCACGTCGTGGATAGCTGGAATGGTGAACCGGAACGACCCGATCAGTTCGACCGAGTCGGCCGACAGGTCACCCTCCCAACTGGTCCGAAACTTCCATTCGCCGATCGTTGCCGTGGCGGTGACCGCGGCACCGGGCAACGCTCGGCGCAGATCGTTGACGGCGTGGATGTCGATCTCGAGATGTCGGCCCGGGGTAACGATGGACGGCAGAGGGTCGGCGACCACTATGACGGGCCGACATGAGTCGGTCACCGCTCGATATGCCGGCTTCGGGCTGCGGTCGGTTTGAAGCAGACCGAACCCGCCCTCGGGTTCGGCATCGACCAGTGCCATGAGACAGAAACCCTGGGAGGGTCGGTACTTGAGGCGCCGGATCGTTTCGATCTGGGACCCGATCAGGTCGGCCTGATAGGAGCGCGTCGCACGCGCCCAGCTGGCACCGTCGCCATAGGCGCTGCGGGGGATGTATCGGTCGAAGGCCTCCTCCTCGGCAGTGGCGTGGGATGGTGCATCTCGGGGCCAGTCACGGATGCGCACGGACTGGGAGCCGAAGCCGCCCAAAAAGCGGCCCAGCCGCGGCCATTTCCTAAGCAGTCCCGCGAGGTCCTGATGCCGACCGGCATGCCAACCGAGCCACAGGTGAGGATCCGACGCTGTGGATGTGGTGATGCCGGGAACCGTGCCCGACCGCATGATGACCGACCGGGTGGGATCCGACGACCCGATCTCGCGACGCAGCGTTGGGCCGAGCACGCTTCGATTCCACGACGGGAGCACGTGGCGACCCAGTCGTTTCGCCACCGCCGAGAGCGGGTCGTCGTAGGAAACCGGCCGAGGCACAACGGCGCCGTTGGGTTCCTCGTGGGTGCACCACAACGACACCGACGGATGGGAACCGAGAAGATCGACCGCTTCCCGGGCCACCATTCGCGCCCGTCGTCTGGTGTTCGTGCTGTACGTGCCGACCAAGGGAAGGTCCTGCCACAACAACATGCCGAGCTCGTCGGCCCGGGCATACAACTCGGGTCGGGCGATGTGGCCATGCACACGGATCAGATCGAGTCCGGCCTCCTTCGCCGCGTCGACGTCTGCGCCGATCAGGCTGGCGGGTTCGTTGGCCAGGGTCGGGGACTGGGGTCCGAGGCTGACACCCTTCACGAAAAGCCGCTGGCCGTTGACTGTCCAGGCGAGGTCCTTCACCGTGACGGTGCGAAGTCCGGTTCGCCAGAATCGTCTGTCGCTCACTCCGTAGGGATGGGAGCGGACCGTCAGGCCGACGTCGTAGAGCGGGTGGTCACCCAGCGACCACGGCCACCAGAGTTCCGGATCGTCGATGGTGATGGTCCACTCGAGCCGATTCTCTCCCCGCGAGAGCGTGTGAAATGCGTTTTCACTGCCCGATGTTTGGCCCTGAGGTCCGAGCACGCTGGTGTCGATTCGGACGTCGCCCGCCTCGGTGGCATCGAGGACGGCTCGCACCAGCACCTTCGCCTGGGTCTCGGATGCCTCGGTGCACAGCAGCCGGGAATGACGGATCGACACCGGACCGGTGGTGGTGGTGTGCACGGGGCGCCAGATGCCACCGGGCGACGAAGGCGGAGCGAGAGGACCGGTCTGCAACGACCCGGTTAGCGAGTGTTTGGGGCCGTCATCCACCGACGGACAGGCCACGTCGATGGCGAGGAGATGATCCCGGCGCGCTCGCAGGGCATCGGTGATTTCGAATCGGTGGGTGACGAAGTATCCCCCGGTCGAGCCGAGAAACTCACCGTCGAGCCAGACGTCGCCCTCGGCGAGAATGCCCTCCAGAACCAGCCATTCCCTGGCATCGGGGGCCGGCTCGTCGGCGGTAAATCGCCGCCGATGCAGGAGCGCTTTGCGATTGAGGGCGAACGTTGGATGGTTCGACCAGTGCCCGGGAACCTCGATCTCGGGCCACTTGGAGTCGTCGAGTTCGGGGTCGGCCCCTCGCTTCTGCAGGTCAGCGTCGAGCCGGGCCACGCGCCACCGTCCCGACAGATCCATTTGACGAACACTACTCGTGGCGAGCGCCAGCGCAGGTACAAGGGTCTTCGCGCCGGTCAGGTAGACACCACGCAGCGGCGGTGGTCTGCGTCTCGGGACCGAAGTGAAACAACAAGGTGGTGCCGACGGCGCAGCTATGGCCTACAGGATTTTGCTTTTGCCGCTCAGGAAGTCCTGGAAGATGTAGCTGCCCAGGTCCCATGGGTTCGTGTGAAAGACCCGACCGCGGTTGATTTTCGCCATCGAATTCACGAAGTGGACCATGCCGCGGGAGTCGCCGAGCATGAAGGTGTTGATCGTGATCCCGGCCTTGGTGCACCTCGAAGCCTCGAGCAGTGCCAGTTGTTGCTGGTGGTAAGTGTCGGGGTAGTCGAAGTGGCTGCCGTACTCGTCGGTCCACGCGGTTGGTTCACCGTCGGTAATACAGATGATCTGTTTGGTACCGGACTGTCGGGCCAACATGCGGCGCGCCAGATACAACGCGTAGTGCAGATTGGTGCCCTGACTCTGGGGTGAATCGAGCGTCGGTAGCGCCTGGGCCGTAACTTCGCGGGCCTCCCTGTTGAACGCCACCAGTCCGAAATAGTCTTTCGGGTATTGGCCGGTGATCAGCGTCTGCAGCGCGAGCGCCACTTTCTTCGCCGGCACAAACCGGCCATCCCACACCATCGAGTAGCTGATGTCGAGCAGCAACACGGTCGAGGATGCAACCGACTGCTCGGTCTGCTCGATCTCGAAGTCGTCGGGACTCAGCCGAACAGGGGATCCGCCGCCCGAACGTTGCACGGCGTTTCGCAACGTCTTTTCGATCTGAAGGTTGAACGGGTCGCCGAACTCGTACGGCTTGGTTTGGAAACTGCGTTCGTGCCCGATGCCGATCCGATCGATGTCGTGTCCGCCGAGCAGGCCGGGGTCGAGGTTCTCGAACAGTTCCCGGAGCGCACTCTGGCCCAGCTTCCTGACCCCTCGGGCGGTGAGTTCCATGCGGGATCCCTCGGCGTGGATCAAACCGGCGTCCTCCATCTCCTCAACCATGGACGCCATGCGGTCGAGCGAGTTGGCGGCGTCGTTTCCGAGAAGGTCCCGAACGCCGTCGATATCCGCCTCACTGAGGGAACGAGGATCGCGGACCTGTTCGAGGAAGTCGCGAATGCGATCAGCCATGCCCATTTGTCGCATCGCGTTCTGGGCTTCGCCCATCCCCATGGGCATGCCGCCGGTCATCGCGTAGCTCTCGCCCCATCCGGCATCGGGCATGGCGCTTTGGAGGTTCTGCGACAGGCGTGCCATCTCATCCCGCAAACCCATGTCCTGGAGCAGGTTGTCCATCAACGATCGAAGCTGGTCCTGTTGCTCGGGTGACATCGAGTTGAACATCGCCTGAGCGGCGGCCATCTGATCGGCCAGCTGCTGCAGCAATTCGTCGAGCGTTTGAGGATTGCCCGGGAAGAACTCGCCAAACTCTTCCATGAAGGAGTCGAAATCGGGCTCGATTCCCATCTCTCGCTGCTCGAGCATGTCGTTGAGCGCGTTCATCATTTCCCGCTGGCGAGCCAGGTCCTCGGGCGACATGTTCTGCATGGATTCGCTGGTCTGGTCGAAGGCGTTGTTCACCATCTCCTGACGCAGTTTGTCGAGCAGGTCGTCGAACTGCTCTTCGGCTTCGTTGCTTTCGAAGTCGTAGTTCTGGAGACCTGCGACTCGGTTGGCCAAATCATCCGCGAGCATGTCGAGCTGAAGCTGTTTGGACGCAGCCGATTCGCGGGCCAGGTCGGCATTCCGACGGTCTTCCTCGCTGCTGGAGGGATCGTGGAGTTGAAAGTCCGCCAGTGTCTGTCGGTCCGCAAGGCCTTGCTGCTCCCGGTCGACGATCTCATCGAGGGCTTCGGCGATCTCGGCGTAGACGCCACCGAGGTCACCCGACTCCAACAATTCGTCCTTCTTCTCCTGCAGTTGTTCGATGATGTCCTGGAGGCCCTGAAGGTGTTCGCCGTTGCGATCCTGCATCCCCTGCTGCATCAGCCGGCGCAGCGCCGCAAGTGGATCGCCGTCGTAGGCGAGCTGGTCGGCCATCTTGTCGAGGAGGTCGAGCGCGTCGAGATCGAAACCCTTCTGAGTCCCATCCCACCTCGAATACCGAAAACGGTGCGCCATGGCATGAGCGTAGTGGTGGGACCTGTCGCCGAGCCGATCGGCCTCGCTTCCAAACCGTCCGAAGTGGCGGCGAACACGCCCGAACGGACCTACTTGGTCGTTTCAGGCGGATTCGGCGGGGATTTGGACGTTTGAGGCGGGTTCAGCCACGCATGCGGAAGCTGGAGCGCCCGCCGACGGCGTCTTTGTTTAGCCGTTTGGTGAGATGTAATCCCTCGAGGATGAACTCGACAGCGCTGGCCCGGACCTCGATCGAATCGGTGCCATCGACCAGCCCACTTACCGCATCGGCCAGGGCCGGGTTGGCGGTGAGGATGGCGTCGTACTCGGGTGCTGGAATGTCGTCGCCGGTGCTGACCACAGCATCCTCGCCGAACGCCTCGGTGATCTTGTGAATCGCTCCGCCGTCGACACGATGACGGAACTCCTCGACGAGAGCTGCGTTGAGGAGGTGGTCGAGGATCTCCTCGTCCCGGCCCTCCTCCAACGATTCGATCTCGATCTTGCCGGCGCTGGACGGGAAGATTGCGTCGAGGTCACAGACCCGGGGCACCGCAGCCGCTTCCCCAAGCCGCAACGAACGGGCGGTGGCCGCAGCCGCAAGTGTCTCCATGTTCGACACACTCATTCGAACCGAAACGCCCGAACGTTGATTGACCTGACCGCTTCGTCGAGCGAGATGAGTGAATCGCACAATGACGTTGCTCATGAAGTCCGGAACGGTGACCGGTAGTCCGGTGGACGGGATGAAGGCTTCCTGGGCGACCACGCTGGACTCGATGTCGAGTTCGTACGGGTAGTGGGTTCGGATCTGGGCCCCGAAACGATCCTTGAGCGGTGTGATCATTCGCCCCCGGTTGGTGTAGTCCTCTGGGTTGGCGGAGGCGACCAGCATCACGTCGAGCGGGAGACGGACCTTGTAACCACGCACTTGGACATCACGCTCTTCGAGAACGTTCAACAATCCAACCTGAATCCGCTCGGCAAGGTCGGGTAGCTCGTTGATGGCGAAGACGCCGCGATTGGTCCGAGGAACCATTCCGTAGTGCAGGGTTAGCTCATCCGACAGGTAACGACCCTCCGCCACCTTGATCGGATCCACCTCTCCGATGAGATCCGCGATCGAGGTGTCCGGCGTCGCCAACTTCTCGCCATACCGATCCGAGTTGGGAACCCAGGCGATGGGGGTGTTGTCGCCCTCGGCTTCGACGAGGTCGCGGGCATGTTTCGAGACCGGGTTGTACGGATCGTCGTTGATCTCAGATCCGGCCACGATCGGCATCCACGGATCGAGGAGGTCGGTCAACGAGCGAATGATTCGGGTCTTGGCCTGACCGCGTTCACCCAGCAGGACCATGTCGTGTTTCGCCAACAGCGCATGCTGGAGCTGGGGGATCACCGTCTCCTCGTAACCCTGTACACCGGGGAACATCGTTCGGCCGTCGGTGATTTGGGCGAGGGTGTGTTCCCGGATCTCGTCTTTGATCGGCCGGCTGACCCACCCCGCAGCTCGGAGTTCTCCAAGTGTTCCAATCGTCGGTTCGGTCTCCGCCAGCCATGGGTGTGATGCCATCGGACGAACCATAACTGGTTCACCTCAACCATGACCCCTCGGGCCGCACCGGTTGGGCTCGCGGCGCGAACGCGCCCAAACCGACCAAGTCCTTGCCGAGCCACCCCGAATCGACCAAATACGTCAGTGCAGGGGGGTGTGCGTCCATTTCGATCAGTTCGGGTGTGTTGAAGCGGCGAGTGCGTCCCAACCGACCAAATCCCCGTCGAACCGGCGCGAAACGACCGAATAGGTCCGTTCGGGCGCGTTCGGGACCCGATCGGTCGGTTCGGGCGGGTTGGGGGACAGGTTCGGAGTTTCGACGCTGGACTAGGGTGCGGTCATGCGTCGTCTGGGAATCCTCGGAGCCGTCGTCGTGTCGATGGTCGTGCTCGCCGGTTGCGCCGCCGGTGGTGACACCTACGCGACCGAACAGGCAGGGTTCTTCAGCGGGGTCTGGCACGGGTGGATCGCTCCCTTTGCTCTGATCGGTCATCTGTTCGATGATCAGATCCGCATCTACGAGACCAACAACACCGGCATCTGGTACGACGTCGGCTTCTATATCTCGGTCATTTCCGGGTTCGGTTCCCTGTCGTTGCGGCGTCGCAAACCGGCCAAGAAGGCCAAATCGTCCGATCGAGGCGGCTGACACCGACCGAACTCGCCACTGCTTGTGGTAGCAGGGTCGCGCTGGGACGCGAAAGCGTGCTGAAAGCCCAGCAAACGCATAAAACCCTCAAAGAATGGGCCATCCGGGGTTGCCAAGGTCTATATGACAGTGGTGTAATTACACCGGAGCAAGCAATGACGAGCGTAGCGTCTCGTCGGGCTGCGGTGGGGGATAGAGCTTCTCTGTTCCCGCGCCTCAGTTCGACAGCCTGGTTCGTCAGGCCGATATATGACTGGCCCCTAGCCACGAGGACACCCTAAATGGCACGCAAACAACTCATGATCGACACGTCCTGGCAGGCGTATGCCAACTGCCTCGGCGTAGACCCGGACCTTTTCTTCCCCGAGCGCGGCGCATCGACCCGCGAGGCGAAAGAAGTCTGTCGCGGTTGTGTCGTGAAAGACGATTGTCTCGAATATGCCCTCGCCAGTGGCGAGAAGTTCGGGATCTGGGGCGGCATGAGCGAACGTGAACGCCGCCGTATCCGTCGCCAGCGGGCCCAGGAACGTGCCCTGCGGGCCGCAGCTCTGGCCGGCGAATCGGCCTAGTCGGCAGCGGTCGTTTCAGCGAGCGACCTATCCACACCGCAAAGAGCGGTGTACAATGAGTCCACACTCGTAAAAGGAGGAGGATCGCATGCGCGGACCTCAAGGCTGGGAATTCATCATCATTCTGGTTCTGGTTCTGGTGCTCTTCGGAGGCGCCAAGATCCCCCAGCTCGCCCGAAACCTCGGCCGAGCCCAAAAGGAATTCAAAGACGGCATCGAAACCGGCGCTTCCGAGTCCTCCAAGGAGTCTGATAGCGCTGTCTGACGTTGCATCGGTACCCACTTGGGAAGAGATAGCAACCGAACACGGACGGTTCCTGTACGCACTGGCGTACCGGCTTGCTGGAAATCATCATGATGCGCAGGACGTCGTCCAAGACGTCCTGATTCGGGTTGAACGTGGCCTTGCCACGTATCAGCCCGGCAATATCGAAGGCTGGCTCAGCCGCATCACTACCAATGCGTTCCTCGACCGCGTCCGCAAGAAGAACCGGCGCCCAACGGTGGCCCTGCCCGATGAACCGGATCGAATCATCGAAGGTTCCGCCGGCGCCGACGCCGAACTGGCCCAGGAAACCCTTCCGGACGATCTCCAGCAGCTTCTGAGCAACCTTTCGATCGACTATCGGGTGCCGGTTGTGCTGAAGGACGTCGTCGGATTCAGCTACGAGGAGATCGGCGAGTCGCTGGACATTCCTCTCGGAACGGTTCGAAGCCGCATTCACCGGGGACGGGCGCAGTTGCGTTCGGCTCTCGAAGGGGTGACCGAGCCATGAGCGGTCCGGTGTACGACGTTAACTGGTTCTCCGGTTCTGAGGAGCCGTGGGAACAACAGATCGCCTCGTTGCTTGGCAGTCTGCCGCCGGTTGAACCGCCGGAGGGATTTCTGGAGAAATTGGCCGAGAACGGGCCCCGAATCAGTTCGCCGTACACACTCGACGCCGAGACGCCCTTTTCGTTCCCGGTGATCGAGAACGACCAGGACGACTGAAACCGGCGACGTTCCGCATCGGGCCCATGCCGCCGGCTAGAACGTGACGAACCCCCGAACGAACGCGCAAGAGCCCCGGCCGAAGCCGAGGCTCGTTCACTCGGTAGGTGTGCGTCGTGTGAGCGCCTGAAGCGGCGATCGTTCCCCGAGACCGGTGCGGGTCTGGCTACTTGGCCGAGACCGGAAAGATGGCGATTTCGTCGCTGTGAGCTGGGGTTGTGAGGTCAACAGCCGTCTCAGCCAGTGCCGCTCGAGCGGCGATCCGGCGGCTCTTGAGGATGCGTCGCCGCTGACGTTCGGAGGCTCCGCCCCACACGCCGTGATCGATGCGCATGTCGAGCGCATGGTCGAGGCAGGGTTCCTTCACCGGACATGAGGCGCAGATCTTTTTGGCCGCTTCGACCCCCACACCGTCGCTCGGAAAGAAGACCGACGGAGGGTGGTTGTTGCAGTTGCCTTGCGCCATCCACGTTGTTTCCATACACCTACAGACGTTCCAGAGTTCCAGATGGTTCCAATTCCCTAGAAGTTTTTTAGGTATCGCTACTCAATCAGACCCTCCCACAGGGGCCCAGACCGCCATTTTGACCAGTACGATGGCGCCGGTATGAGTGATGTCGAAGTAGCCGAACTTGCTGAGCCGGTGGCCTATGCCGTCATCACCTACCTCGGACCGGTAGCTCCCCATTGGGACATTCGGGCCAACTACGGTGATCCCGCGCTGATCGAGGCGTTTCGGAGCCGGGTGAATGCCCGCCTGCTGCTGATTCCCCGCCACGACCCGCAGTTCAATCGGAACAAGCTCCGGGTGAACCGGGACGCCGAGCGTGAGCTCATCAAACTCGACTGGGATCTCGGCGACGTGGTGGAGGAAGCCGGAGCCGGACGTCCGCCCAGCGAAGATCCCCGCCGCCCTCGCAACTAGTCGAACCCTGCGCGATGACCAAGATCATCGGAGTTGATCTAGGCGGCACGAAGATTCTTGCTCGCATGGTCGACCCCACGACCGGCGAGTCCAAAGGGCGCGTAAAACGCCCCACCCCCAAAACGGGCCCGGCCGATGTGTTGGCCAAGGTTGCCGACGTCGTCGACGAACTCGACCCCGATCGCCAGTGTGAAGCGGTCGGAATCGGTGTTCCCGGCCTCGTCACCCAGTCCGGCGTCGTCACCTTGTGCCCCAACATCAACGGTTGGGACTCGCCGGTTGACGTCGCCAGCATTCTGAGCGAACGACTCGACCGAACCGTTGCGGTTGGCAACGACGTGAACGTCGGCGCGCTGGCCGAACACCGGGTCGGTGCCGGCCGTGGATTTTCCGACATGGCCACCGTGTTCGTCGGCACCGGAGTTGGCGGCGGTCTGGTGCTGAATGATCGTCTGGTCGCCGGCGACCGCGGCATGGCCGGTGAGATCGGCCACGTGACCACCCACGTCGGCGGTCGAACCTGCGGCTGTGGAGGCAAAGGCCATATGGAGGCCTACGCCGGCCGGGCGGGACTCGAAGCCGAAGCTCGCCGTCGACACGCTGCGGGCGACGAAAACGAACTGGTGCGTCTCGCAGGAGAGGGTCGTATCAAGAGCAGCTTCATCGAGAAGGCCATCAAGGCCAATGACCCGGTCACGCTGGAGTTGATCGATGAAGCGGTCGAGGCGTTGGCGATATCGATCGGATCGATGGCCACGCTGCTCGACCTGCCCATGGTCGTTCTCGGCGGGGGAGTGGTCGATCGGCTCGGCCAGGACTTTCTGGATCGCATTCACTCCTCACCGTCGTTTGGTGGATTCGGTTCCCACGTTTGTGAACTCCGCCTGGCGCAACGTCTGGACGACGCCGGCGTCGTTGGCGCTGCGATCCTGGCGGCTGACGCTTCGACCTGACCACTTCCGTGCCTGCAGCCGGTTGGATGGCGACAACATTGAGGGCGTTCTGGCTGTTGGGATCACCGTCGGATGTAGCTGCCATCAGGAATTTGGAGAGTTGGTGGATCCGGATAGGAGGTCACGGAGGGCGTCGGCGGCGGGGTGATCCAGTCGGTCCGACCGCTGAACGGCGATCAGTCGACGATGCAGGAGCGGCTTCTTCCTGGCCCGGGCCAAAGGTTCGGGACCTGACTCGGCCTGGCTGACCGGTAGAACGGTCCACCCCATGCCCAGCTGCACCATCTGCTGGAGAACCTCGGGCTGATGGGATTCCGCCACTACGTCGAACGGCGCGCCCAGCGCCGCCAGCTCGGTTGCGATCAGCGAACGGGTATGCGACGTG
>CALGOA010000075.1 GCA_937958015.1 uncultured Acidimicrobiales bacterium
CGACGCCGGAAGCGATCGGCAACAAAGACGATCACGAGGCGTTCGGAACCGACGCCCGACGCCAGATTCTCGGCCGGGTCTAAAGACGGTTCCGGCGAAAACGCAGCCCGCCGCGACCGGGTGCAGTCACGAAACCGAAACGGCGGGGCGATGGTTCGGGTCAGTGCCCGGTGGTCGACCAGTGCCACGCTTCGCTGGGGAGGTTGAAGAACCCGTAGGTCGCTGCGTTCTCCTGTAGCCAGCGGAATGCGTCGGAGTCCGACGTCAGAATCTCTCCGTTGATCGTGAAGTCGATCGCCAAACCCTTTTCGTGTTCACTATGAAGCGGGCGGGCGGTAGGCGGCGTGCACCCTATGGATGGCCCGTCGAAGATCACATACCCGCTGTATCCGCAGTGGTTGATGCGCAGGTTCACCTGGTCCTGGGTGCTGCGGTACCCCCAACCGCCGAAGATGATCGGTTCCGGCGGTGGAGCGGGTTCCTCGGTGCCATCGGGGTCGAGCGGCGGCCCATTCCCGCCCTCGTCGAGGTCACCTTCGGAAGGTTCTGGTGGTGTCGGCGATGCGGCCGCGGCGAGCAGTTCCTGCAGTGGTTCGGCGATCTCTGGCGCAACCCGGAATCCACCCACCAGAACCGTCTCGGGCGCTTCGCCAGAAACTTCCAGCGTCTTGTTCAGACGATCTCGAATCGAAGCGGCATGTTCCAATGACGCCCGCCGTGCTGCAGCATCCAGTTCCTCGGCCTCATCCACCACGTATCCCTGGAGGCGGTGCTCGACGGCGACGTCGTCATAGGTGGTGACCCGATCGAGGTAGATCGAGCGGTTCACCTGCACGAGCCGGCCCAGTCGTTCCTGAGCCGCGGTGAGCGACTCGGTTGCCGATTCGATCGGTGCGTCGATGTACAGCCGATCGCGGCTGCCGGTCAATTGGTCGAGAGCCGATGCCTCGCCGTTCACGAACGAGTCGACGACGAGGGCCCGCAGTCGCCGCTCCACTACGGCTTCGCGGTTCACGGTTGAGGCGTACGCTCGACCCGAAGTGTCGGTGCGGGCCAGAGCAGCGTCTGTCTCCAGCCCGATGCGCCCAAACTCGACCTCTTGGGCGGACAGGTTGGCGGTCGTTCGAATCGCCCACTGCTCAACCGACGAACTTCCCTGGCGCCAGGGGTCGATCTCATCGCCCGGTAGTGCGGCGGCCCGGAGCAATGCCAGTTCATCAGAACCAAGTGCATTGAGGTTCAGGGTGTCGGTCGCCGGGACCGGCTCGGTCGATAGTGAGTCATCGGTAGGTTCCTGTGACGCAGCCGGTGACCCGCTGAGCACGAAACAGAAGGTGCCGAGAAACGCCACGAAGAGCGGGAGCCTCAGGCGGTCGGGAATGGTCACATCGGACTATCGGCCGTAGGTCGGAAGAACTAAACACGAAGTTGGGCTGGTCTCGGCCTGCCCAGCAGGGGTTTCTGGCTCGCTTGGAAATTTCCGACCGGGGGCCGATGGTTAACTATGGCTATGGAACTTCGAATCACTGACGCCGCCAAAGAGGTCGTTCGCAAAAAGGGCGGCAGGGCCGCGATCGATTTCATCGCCCCCGTCGGTTGAGGCGGTTCGTATGAGGTGTCGGTCGACACCTACCTGAAAGGCAAGAACACCGGCGCCTACAAGCGAGTCTTTGACGATGATCTGGAGATCATGGTGTCACCCAAGCTGCTGCAGTACGCCAACGTGGTCGAGTTGATCGCAAAGAAGAAATTGGTGGGCAGCAAACTCGACGTGATCGCCCACCACGAACATGGGCCGAACTGCCGTCACTAACTCGTCGCCGCGATGATCTGTTCGACGAGTCGTTCGGTCGGTGCCGTCGCATCAAGATGAAGATGTTCGACCGCGCCGAACAGCGGCTCACGTCGCTGCGCTAACTCGGTCAGTTCCTCGAGATTCATGGATCGGCGGTGTTCGCCCTGGTCCTGGCGCCGAATCGCCTCGGTGTGGGGGATCGACAACCTCACGACAAACGACCGCATCGGCAGAATGGCCCGAACCTGAGCCTGCTCCACCACCGATGCCGCTGCGCTGATAACCAGCGGTTCGGACCTACTCAGCGCTCCCAGCAGAACCGCCGACTCCAGTGTGTGAAGGGCAGGAATGCCCGCCGACTCTGCGTACTCGCCGCCCGTGATTCCCACCAGCCGTTCGATGTCGCGATCGGAGTCGACGTAGGAACGCCCCAGCGTTCTGGCCACTGCGGTACCCGTCGTCGACTTGCCGACCCCCATGAGGCCCAGAATCGTGATGTGGGGACCTGACGAACTGGTCATCGTCTCATTCAACCGGAGCGACGACACTCTTGCGGTGGTAGTCGAAGATGAGGGAAGTTGTCTCGTCGACCACCCCCTCGGCATTGGCGATGTTGTCGAGGACGAGTGATCGCAGACTCTCGGTGTCCTTGACCCCCAGATGAACCAGGATGTCGTCATCGCCGCTCACGATGAAGACCCCCAGGGTCTCGGGAAGGTTCCAGAGCCGATCCACGAGCGCATCGACGATCTTCTGAGTTTTCGGCCGAACCTTGATGGCGACGAACGCCTGCATGTTCCGTCCGAGTGCGGCCAGATCGACGTCGGCGTGATACCCGGTGATGACGCCCCGATCCTCCAGATCGCGCACTTTGTCCAGTGTCGTAGAGGGCGCAAGGCCCACGGCCTCGGCCAAGGCTCGTTTGGTCGTCCGTCCATCCGACTGAAGTTCGTGGACAATTTGGCGCTCTGCCCGTGTTAATGGCTGAAAAGTCATGACAATTGCGATTCTAGTTCGGCGATCTTTTCATATCGCCGCAGCTATGAGAATGTTGAGGTATGACGGCTGTCACCAACTACAAACTCACCGATCGCTACACCGAAGACGACGGTCGGGTGCTGATGACCGGTGTGCAGGCCTTGGCGCGCCTGCCGATCGAACAATTGCGGATCGATCGACTGCAGGGGCTGAATACTGCGGCGTTCGTTTCCGGGTATCCGGGCTCGCCGCTCGGCGGATTCGATCAGGAGATCGCCCGGGCCGCCAAGGTGGTACCCGACCTGCCCATCGTGTGTCAGCCGGGCGTGAACGAGGAGCTCGGCGCCGCAGCGGTCATGGGTTCACAGCTCGCCGCTGGACAACCGGATTTCACCCGAGACGGCGTGCTTGGTATCTGGTACGGCAAAGCGCCGGGACTTGATCGCGCCGGTGACGCGCTGCGGCATGCGGTGTTTGCCGGCACGTCCCGTTACGGCGGAGCCATTGCGTTGGTCGGCGATGATCCGGGGGCGAAGAGTTCAACGCTTCCGAGCAGTTCCGACGCCACGATCTATGACCTGCACATGCCCCTCTTCTACCCGGGTGACGTGCAGGAGGTGGTCGACCTCGGTCGACATGCGGTGGTTCTCAGCCGTTTGACCGGCATGTGGACATCGATGAAGATCGTCGCCGCCGTGGCCGACGGTAACGGCACGGTGGATCTGGGTATCGACCGGGTTTCCCCGATCATCCCCGACCTTTCGATCCCGGGAGATCCGACCGGCGAGACGTTCATCCCGGTCCCGAACGGTCGGCTGCTCACCCCTTACACGCTCGATCTCGAGGAAGAGTTCCGAACCACCCGTCTGGTTCTGGCGCAGCGTTACGCCAACGCCAACAGGCTGAATCAGGTCACCGTGGACCCCAGCGATGCCTGGATCGGTCTGGTCGCTTCCGGTTACACCTATCACGAACTGCTTGAAGCCCTCCGGCGGCTGGGGCTCGAGAGCCCGGCAGACATCGAGGCGGCCGGCATACGACTGATACAGATGCAGATGCCGCTCTCGGTCGACCGCGAGAACATTCGAAACTTCGCCCGTGGTCTCGACGAGATAGTGGTGGTCGAGGAGAAGAACCCCACGCTCGAGTGGCTGGTGAAAGATGCGCTGTACGGCGGACCCGATCAACCCCGGGTCGTCGGCAAACAACACGAGGACGGCCGCACGCTGATGAAGAGTCACGGCCTGCTCGATGCCGGCTCAATCGTCGATGGTCTTCGGGAGCGGCTGTCGTCGCGTATCGCCGACCGCCTGGTCCCGGCGCGCGACGCCCGGGCCACCCGTCAACTGATTCCGCTGGCGGTCAGTCGGACCCCGTACTTCTGTTCGGGCTGCCCGCACAGCCATGGCACCAAGGTGCCCGAGGGTTCGCTCGTCGGAGCGGGAACCGGCTGTCATGCGATGATCCTGTTCGACGACGATGAGGATCAGCGGTCCGGGACCTCGGCTGGTCTCGGGTCGATGGGGGCCGAGGGTGTGCAGTGGATCGGCATGGCCCCCTTCCTGGAGCGGGATCACTTCATCCAGAACATGGGCGACGGAACCTTCTTCCACAGTGCCCAACTGGCGATTCAAGCATCGATCGCCGCAGGCGTGAACACAACGTTCAAACTTCTTTTCAACGGGACGGTCGCCATGACCGGTGGACAGGATGCGCCCGGGGTAGTTGGCCCACCCCAGATCGCCACCATTCTGCTTGCCCACGGCGCCAAGGAAGTCATCATCACCACCGACGATGTGGAGGCCTACAAAGGTGTCGACCTCCCCGATGGTCCGCTGGGTCGGACCAAGGTGTGGGACCGGTCGCGGATCCTCGAAGCGCAGGAGCACCTCAAGACGATTCCCGGCGTCACGGTGATGATTCATGATCAGGACTGTGCCGCCCAGAAGCGTCGGCATCGCAAACGTGGTTCTGTCGTCACGCCGAAGGAACGGGTCGTGATCAACCATCGAATCTGCGAGGCCTGCGGTGACTGCGGTGAGGTCTCCCGCTGTCTGTCGGTCCAGCCCGTCAAGACACCGCTGGGAATCAAGACGACCATCGACCAGTCCTCGTGCAACTTCGACTTCACCTGCATGGAGGGCGACTGCCCCAGTTTCATGACGGTCGAAACGGCCGATACGTCGATCACCACAACCCCACCGATCATTCCCTCGCTCCCAGCCCCGCAACTCCACGTGCCGACCAATGTGCTTGATCTACGGGTCATCGGCATCGGCGGCACCGGCGTCGTCACCGCCACTCAGATAGTCGCAACTGCAGCGATGCTGGATGGCTTCGACGTTCGCGGTCTGGATCAAACCGGTCTTAGTCAAAAGGCGGGCCAGGTGTCAGGCGATCTCCGACTTCGGCGAGGTGAGCCGGCGCCGTCGAATCTGATTGGCGACGAGGGCGCCGATGTCATCATCGCCTTTGACCTGTTGGCCGCCGCCAACGCAAAGTCGCTCGCCGTCGCCCAAGCCGGGCGAACGATCATGGTCGGTTCCTCTACCGAAACCCCCACCGGCTCGATGATCGGCAAACCCGAGCTGGCCTACCCGTCAATCGAAGAGTTGACGGGGCGAGTGGCCACAGACACGCGGGCTGACCTGAACCGCTTCGTCGATGCGGGAGCGATCACCCAAGCGCTCTTTGGCAGCACGGCGTCGGCCAACATCTTCCTGGTCGGCGTGGCGCTTCAGAGCGGTGTGTTGCCGGTGACTCCCGATCGGGTGGAGGAAGCCATCGAGCTGAACGGTGTTGCCGTCGACACCAACCGTGCAGCGTTCCGGGCCGGTCGACACTGGGCCATCTCCCCGGAGGCCTACGCCCAACATGCCGAGGTCAAAGCTGATTACGACCTCGATGTTCCCGAACTTTCCGCGAAGCTGGCCCGCCGTGCGAATGCCTTCGGGATTGACATCATCGCAACCCTCGCCGCCGATCTGGTCGCTTACCAGAATGAGAAGTACGCGGCGCGATTCCTTGACCTGGTGGAAGAGGGTGCCGCGCTCGGTTCCGACGGACTCACCGAAGCCATCGCCCGCGGCTACCACAAACTTCTCGCCTACAAGGACGAGTACGAGGTTGCCCGACTGCTGGTTGGGCCCGAGGCTCAGCGGGCGGCCCAGGCGATCGGTGGCCCCGAGCCGAAGGTTTCGTGGCGACTCCACCCGCCGATGCTTAAGGCGATCGGCATGGACGACAAGATCAACATTCCCGCATCGGCGGGAATCCCCGCCATGAAGGCGTTGGCCCGCGGCAAACGTTTGCGAGGAACCCGGCTCGATCCGTTCGGCCGGGCCGAGGTCCGAGTGGTCGAGCGGGCCATGATCGACGAGTTCGAAGTCGCAATGCGCACAACACTGGACCGAACCAAACGAGGGGAGTTCACCATCGAGCGGGCGGTGGAGATTGCAACCCTCCCCATGGATGTCCGGGGGTATGAGGACATCAAGCTTCGCCGAGCCGAGACCTTCCGAGCTGCCCTGCGTAACCTCTAACCCGACAGGGCGGGAAACTGCATGGTGCGGTGCCGAACGTATGCGAGTACCAACAGTGCGGCTGCCGCAGCCGTGCCGAGCAGCGACAGGATGTGGAAGCCGGTCATGCTGAAAACGAAACCCGATGACAGGGCGCCAATCCCGCTCGCCAGCGAACTGGCCACGTCGGATGCTCCCTGAGCCGAGACCCGCTGATGGGCTTCAACCGATTCGGTCACCAACGCACTTCCGGCCACAATTCCGAAACTCCACCCGAGTCCCAACAGGTACAACCCGGGGAACATCAGGATGTTCGGTGCATCGACCGCCAGGGCGGACACGATCGTTGCCGCAACGAGGATGATCGAACCGGTATAAACGGCCGGGATTCGGCCGTACCGGTCGCTGAACCAGCCCGCAATTGGCGCGAATGCGAACATCCCCGCCGTGTGGGCCGAGATAACCCAGCCGATGTTTCCCTTCGAGTGTCCGTGCGCCTCCATGTGCAGCGGTGTCATCGCCATGACCGACACCATCACCGCCGTGCTGACACACAGCGTGATCAGCCCGAAGCGGGCACCATCGGACCGCCACACCACCTTCAGGGCGGGAAGAAAGCCCATCCGTTTCGGCTTGGAAACGTTTGAGGTCGATTCGGCGAGGGTGAGCGGATCCGGTCGTAGCCCAAGGAAAACGACCACGGCCGAGATCGCGAAGAAGGCCGCACCGGTGATGAAGGGGCCGGCTAACTCCTCGTACCCCCACCGAAGCGAGAGTGAACTTGACGGTCCGGCGAACAGTGGGCCGGTGACCGCACCGATGGTGGAGGCGAAGACCACGAAGCTGATGGCGCTGGACCGGCGGTCGGGTGGGGCAAGGTCGGCGGCCGCATATCGCGAGAGGTTCGTTGACCCCTGACCGATGCCGACCGCAACCATGCCGAGCAGCAACACCGTGACCGACTGGATCTGCACACCGAAGGCGGCGATGAGCGATCCGGCGACGGCGGCACCGTAACCAGCGGTGAGGCCCGGGTTTCGTCCGCTTCGGTCCATCAGTTTGCTGAGGGCCGATGAGCCGTAGGCGGTGCCGAGGGTCATAGCGACGGTGGTCAGTCCGGCCCACCGTCCGCTGCCGAGGATCTCTCTAATGGCCAGGACGGCCACGAAGAACATTGCCGATGTTGCGGCCCGACCCGTTGTGGAGCTGGCGAAGAGGATCCGCAACGTGCGCCGCTGGACCGCCGCATGTTCGGGAAGCATCGCCGTGGCAGTCACCGACGTACGTTACTTCGGATCAGTTCAGGGCATCCAGAATTCGCTGGCCATCGAAACCACGCCAGGTGTTCAGCTGTTTGCCGGTGCGGTCGAACACAACAACCGTGTGCTGGCTGCCGACGCCGAGTTCGCTCCACGTGTCGCGGGTTTCGTCCCAGTAGAGCTCGAATGTGACACCGGTCGAGCTTTGGAACTCTTCGGCGTAGTCGAGTGAGTCGAGTCCGCCCATACCAACGACCCTGATGTCGGGATTCTGTTGAGCGAACTGCTCAACCTCGGGCGCCTCGGCCCGGCAACCGGGTCAATGCGGGAACCAGAACCACATCGCTACCGGGGTTCCGGAACTGGCCAGCTCCTTCATGTTCACCAATTCGCCGGTGGACACGTCGAACGCGGTGGTGTCGGGGAAGAGGTTCTCTTCGGCCGGTAGGGCTGCCGTAGTCTCGACCGATTCTTCTTCGGCCGGTGCGACGGTGGTGGTTTCCTGAACGGCTGCGGTGGTAGCCGGAGCGTCGGTGGGTTCGGGAGCCGAGCTCTCGGCCTGGGCCGGAGCGTTCGTTGACGGTGCTGCTCCGCTCTCGATCTCGACGGGATCGTTTCCGCCAGCGCAGCCAGCGATTACCAGCGATGCCGCAGCGATCGCAGCGCCGAGGCGTCGAGGAGAGAGATGGTCACCCGAACTCATATCGCTCCATTTTGCCTCAATTCGGCAGGATTGAGGCATCGGGTGGGGTGACTAACCCAATGACCACACCAGACAGTCGCGATAGCTTCAGCTTCCATGGACCTTCTCCCGTGCCCATCGAGGCCGGTGTGCGTCTCATCTCAGGCAACCAGGGACGACATCGATCACTTCATTCGAGCGATCAACATCGGGTCGACCCCGGCTGACCGGGTGTTCAATGTCCTCGCCGATCTGGTGACCAACCATCGGCGAATGCGGGTGACCGGTCGGGCCGGAAACATGCTTCAGGCCGTGGTGAAGAGCCGGGTGTTGCGGCTACGGAGCGATCTCACCTTCACCGTTGACGAAGAAGCCGGTCTACTGCACTTCCGAAGTGCCAGCAGGCTCGCCCTCTTCGATTTCCATAGCAACCGAAAACGCATGGAAGACCTCGCCCCGCTCATCCGGGAGCGACTCCGGGATTCGAGCGAGGCGAGGGTGGCGAATCAGTTGTCGGCGCCTTCGAACATTCCTTCGAGCAGCGAGTTCGGAACCACACCCTCGGGTGCGACGATCCGGTCGACCGCATTGAGATCGTTGAAGACGGTCGAGATCGAGAACACCGCCGAGCCGTCGCCGTCCTGAGCCTCGACGAGGTCGCCGGTGACCTCGATCTTGCGGAGTTGTTCGCTGCCATCGACCCAGGTCTCGACCACGATCGTGCCGTCGGCCTCGACGTCGAGTCGGCTTTCCAGTCCGGCCATCCATCCCGATGCAGAGAGGGAGGGATCGTCCAGATCCACTTCGCTGCGGTAGACGATTACGTCCTCGCCATCGAGGGTTTCTGTGCCTACCTCTTCCGCCTCGATCAGCGTCTGGATGGTGGAGAGAACCGACCTCGGATCGACCGAATCGATCTGGCTAAGTAGGACGGCGGGAACATCGAAGGCGACCCAGTCCGGAGCCGGTCCGCCCCGAACATAGAGAACCCCATCGACGATCCGGGTCTCGACGCCTTCGAGCATGTCGATGTCCTCGTCTTGGAACTCACTGGGAACCTCGTCGACGTCCAGCGAAATGGCGAGGTCGTCTCCGTTGAACAACATCTCGACCGATCCAGCGGCGGTGCCGGTCTCGTCTCCGTCGGAACCGGTGATGGTAAACGTGGTCACGATGCGACCCGAGTCAGCCACCGCCACCTCCTGAGCTGCGGCCTTCACCGTGGCCAAAGCGGTTGGAGTGTTCGTCGGTGAGACGATCGCGAAGGTGGTTGCCACCAGCGCGACCGCCGCAGCCACTGCTGCGAGCAGCGGAAGCCGAGAGCGGAAGCTGCCGGGGGAGGGGGAAGCGTGAGCGGGCATGGCGTCGTACATCGTCTGACGAAGCAACGCTTGTGCTTCGGGTGACTGCGATGACGGAAGATCGGCCATCCGCACCGGATCGGCGGCGCGAACGTCGCTCAGGTTGGGGTTGTTGTCGGGGGTCATTGGTTACTCGCCTTCTTGGGGAGGGGGGATGAAAGTGCGGTGTCCAGGCGCTGGCGGGCCCGATGAAGTCGGATGCCCACGGCGTTGGTGCTGCAGCCCAGAACCGAACCGGCCTCGGCATGCGACAGACCTTCCCACGCGATGAGCCGGATCAGTTCGGCGTCGTCGTCGGGTAGTTCCTGGAGGGCCTGCCGGACGATGATCGCTTCCGCAGGGTCGGCCACCGGGGGAGTGGTTCGTGCGGCGCTGGTCGCTTCACCGACGAGACGCAGGTGACGTTCGGAACTGCGGCGACGATTGCGAACGACGTTTAGGCCGATGCCGTAGAGCCAAGCGAGGGGAACGTCGACGTCGGCCAGGGCTTCTGCTCGGCGCCATGCGGTTGCGTAGATTTCGGCTACGACGTCATCGGCGTCCGCAGCGGTGAGCGTCCGTCGGCGGGCGTAGGCCACGATCTGGGGATAGGTGCTCTCGAACAGTTGTCGAAAGTGGTCGTCTTTGGCCATACACAACTCTTATGTCCGGAACGGGCTGGATCCTTTCAGGCGATCGAGAAATTCTTTCGTCGCCTTCAACGGTGAGAAACATCGGTGCGATGCTGGGGCGGTGAACGCTTCTCTCGATCATGTCGTTGTCGGTGCCACCGACCTTTCCCTTCTGGTGGCGTGGTGGAAACAGCAGGCCGGGTCGTCTCCGATCGCCGGTGGCTCCCATCCGGGAGCCGGCACCCGAAATGCGCTGATCGGCGTGGACGACTCGACCTATGTCGAACTCTTGGCCTTCGACCCTGCTCAACCCGATCCGGACATGCCGCGACCGTTCGGACTGGATCGACTGGAGCCCAACTCGGTGCAGGTCTGCACGTTCGTACTCGCCGTCGACGACATGGAAGCGGCGCTCGAGGCGGTTCGAGCGGCCGGTCTCGAACCGGGTGAGGCTCGATCGATGAGCCGTACCCGCACCGACGGGACAGAACTGCACTGGACGCTGGCGATTCCGCCCGACCAAGGGATGAACGGTGTTCTGCCGTCCCTGATCGATTGGGGAGCCGGCACCTCGAATCCGGGTGCGAGCCTGGAGTCGGTCGTAAACGTCGCCGAGATCCAACTGGGCTTACCAGATCCCGAACCGCTCCAGACCGCCTTTGCGGGGCTCGGGTTCGACACCACCGTCGCAGAAACACCCGAACCCATGCTCTCGGTCAACTTCACCACCCCCGACACCAGCTTCTGGCTCTAGTTTCCGGCCTGCGCTCGCCTCCAGCGCGACGTGGCGAACGCGCTCGTGGTGGGGCCGTTCACTGGGCTCGTGCTGGTTTCGCTCTGGTCGGGTCACTCCGGCCACGTTCGCACGGAGCTGGCTCATGCGGTGGGTACTGCCTTGCTGGCGCAGCGGCAACCTCACGAGGCTGTTTTCCTGCCTGCGTTCGCGTCCAGCGCGACGTGGCGAACGCGCTCGAACTGCTCTCATCCTCGCTGAATCCCTTTGAACTGACCGAATCGATCGTTTCGGGGTTGTTGACGGCGATGTTGGTCGGTTCGGGAGGGTTTACAACTCGCAGCACGATCTGTCACTGAATTGGGGAGGCTCTACTGTGGGTGTCATGCATGGCGCTCTACCCAAGCCTCGACATCGGGGATCCATCCTGATGGCGGGGATGATCGGGGTGGCCAACGCGCTCGGTTGGGATCAGTTCGAAGAAATCCCAGAGATCCACGCCGATGCAAGCGGCGAACCACCCGACTTCGATCTCGACTTCGGACCTTTGGACCCGCTGTAGAACCCGATCGCCAAACGTAACGATGGAGCCTGTCCCTTTTGTTACGCGAAAGACCCGCACGGGCGGGCCGTGCGGGTCGATCAGAGAGGGGGATCTCTTTTTGGGGGAAGTTAGATCTTCTTGGCGAGAGCCTTGACGAGTTCGCCCTTGCTCATGGTGGCCCGACCGTCGACGTCGAGGTCCTTGGCCATTTCGTAGAGCTCAGCCTTGGTCTTCTTGCTGAGGTTGACCTTCTCGGCGCGAACCTCGGAGGCTTCAACGGTCTTGGCAGCCTTGTTCACGGTCTTGGCGACCTCGGTCTCGGCGGTGTCGAAGGCGACGCCGAACGAGCCAGCAACCTGCTTGAAGTTGGTGGTGGCGAAGTCAACGGTGTCTTCGGCGAACTTGGTGGCGGTGGAGACCATGCCGTCGAAGTCGACGGGCGAGGAGGAGGCGAAGCTCTTGTAGGTCTTGGTGGCGACCTCGGAGACGTTCTCGAATGCTTCGGAGACCATGTCGGCGGTGCGACGGTTGCCGTCGATGACCCGCTCGGTCACTGCACGGTTGAGGCGAAGTGCGGCCTTGGGGACAGCGGGCAGACCCTGCTCGACCTCGTCGAGGCGGGCGTTGAAGCTGTCGATGCGCTCGTTGATGTTGGCGCTGAGTTCTGTGGTGAATGCCATTGTGCTAATCGCTCCTTAGGCGGGTTGCTAACTTGGTGCTAACAAAAGTATATATCGAGCGCTAACAATTGTGAACCCCCAGCAAGCATGACGTTTGACACATCTCAACGTCGCTCTGTTCAACCCCTGCACGAGCGGGGTCAACGTCAGTTCACGACGTGCTGAGGGTTGGCCGCAATCCACGCCGCCGCATCGATGGCCTCGGGTTCGTTGTAGCCGGTCGGGATTCGTACCAGCCCAGCCTCGGAGCGAAAGAAGACCTCCCAGGCGTGATACCCCCACAACGCATCGGGGTCGGCGCGGAGTACGTCGGCATAGGCCGTCACCGCCCGCACGTAGTAACCGGAGTTGTTGTATCCCTGCAGCGCCTTGGCCATGTCTTCGGGTCCACCCCGTTGGTTGAGGTAGGTGGCCGCACCGATGATCGCATCCCGGTCCACGGTGGGGTCGCCTTCGCAACACTCCTCCCAGGTGGAGGGCAGAAACTGCATCGGCCCGGTTGCCCCGGCGGTGGAAAGTCCTTCGATACGCCCCATTCGGGTCTCGACGAGATTGATGCCGGCGAGGTATTCCCAGTCGATTCCGGTGGCTGTGGCCGCCTCGTCGTAGAAACTTCGCAGTTCGTTGACCGGGAGCGGATCCCGGATCCGCCAGGCGGGCAACTTGGTGCTGAGCGGTCCGGATGAGCCCAGCCCCGACAGCTCCTTTCTGGCGGTCCAGTTCAGATTCACTGCATCGGCGACGTCGGGATCCACCAGCCGCAGTGTTTCTTCAGCCCATTCCTCGTTGACGGCCAGCTGGCGATAGAGGCGTTGTTGGCGCCGACCCCACGCGGCGCGCAACTGGTCGTCGAGGCTCGTGTCGCGGATCGACTGCTCTGCGAAGCTCAACTCGGCGGCCAACGCCGTTGCGTCCAGCGGTGCCGGCTGTTCGTCCGGTGCAAGGGTTGTGGATGGCGCGGCGGTTGTCGGCGGGGAGGTGGGCGCGGCTGTGGTCGCTGGCGCCGTGGTTGGAGTGGTTGAGGCCGGAGCGGTTGTCGTTTCCGGTCCCGAACACGCCACGGCAACGATCGCAGCCGCCGCCATGCTCGGGAGCGACTTGTAGAGAGTGCGCAACACGTCGAGCAGTTCAGCACAGCCCGGGCCCAATGTGCGGGAGAGGGCTCCGACATCCTTTGCGCTACGCGCTCAACGAACCCACCATGACTGTCGATGCTTCTACCGTGAACTCTGCGGTGAAGGTTGCACGCATTCTGGGCGTGGCCTGCGTTCTTGTGGTCTCGGCCTGTTCGGAGGGCGCCTCAAGCACCGAGGCAACCGGTGTCGAGTCGGCCGAAGTTTCGATGGTCACGGTCTCGACCGTGATCCCTTCCACCGTTATCCCTTCCACCGTGCCGCCATCGACGGAACCACCGATCACCGCTCCGCTCCTGGTCGAGTGGGCCGAACCGGAGGTCCTGCCCTACGCCGACGGTTCGCACGACTCGTGGGTCGCAACCTCGACCGTGCGTGAGATCGCGGTGTACGAGGATCCCAACGATCTCCGGCCGTCGCAGTGGTTCGTTTCACCCACCCAGTTCGGCGGACCGCGGGTCTTCCTGATCGCCGGTCACCAACCGGGATGGCTCGAGGTGTATTTGCCGGTCAGACCGAACGGAACGACCGGCTGGGTTCGAACCGTCGACGTCACCGTGAGGGCAAACCCGTATCGAGTTCTGGTTGAACTCGACGCTGGTGCGGTCACCGTGTGGCACGACGCTGAAGTGATACTCCAGACCCCGGCGGCGACCGGCCGGTCGGATCGCCCCACGCCGCCGGGTCGGTTCTATCTCCGCGACATCATCGAGAATCCTGTCGCCAACGGGCCGTACGGAAGTCACATTCTGGCGTTGTCCGGGTTCTCGGAAGCTCTGGAGACCTTCGGCGGCGGGTTGCCGGCCCTGGCGCTGCACGGCACGAATCAGCCCGATCTGGTAGGTGCCGAAGTCAGCAGCGGTTGTGTCCGTCTGCTGAATGGGGACATCGAGTTTCTTGCGGCGAGCCTGCCCCTGGGGACACCGGTCGAAATCGTGTCCTGATGATCCTCGGATGGTGGGTTGGATGGACCAACCTCAACCACAGGTCGAGGTATCGCTCACTTTGTCCCACCTCTCGCGTAGGGTTGTTCTACGGGCAAGTGGGAAGGAACGCGCGCAATGATTCCAGACATTGATCGACTACGAGCCCGACGTTGGTTGAACGAACTCAACTTCGAACGCAGACAGTCCCAACGACTTCACTTCGAGTACGACCTCGTCGTCGGCTCGGCCACGATCGAACTGATCGAACGACACAGTGATCTCGTGCTGTCGTTGGTTCGTTTCCGGTACACCCAAACCCAGTCGACCTGGCGGGTTCAGCAGCAGGTGAAGGATGGTCGGTTCCGGGCGGTGCCCACGTTGGCGCCAACGCCGTACCTGGCCGAACTGCTGTGCGATGTCGCCCGCATGCGAGAGACCTTTCTCCCATCGCTGCGGCGAAACTCTGACCTGCTGGTCTAAATCTCGTTCCTCTCCTACTCTGAGCGGTAGGAGATCTCTCCATGTTTGAACGGTCGAGCAGAACCCGTGGTGTTCTACAGGCGGTCGTAGACGCGCCTGAACTGATCGAAGCGCGAACCCCCGAGCCTGAGATGACAACGGTCATCAGGGCACGAAAGTTGTGTAAGTACTACGGCGCCTATCCGGCGGTCGCCGAAATAGACCTCGATGTGGAACAGGGTGAGGTCGTCGTCGTCATCGGCGCCAGTGGTTCAGGAAAGTCGACCCTCCTACGCTGCCTAAACGGTTTGGAGGCACCCACCGCCGGTGAACTCGACGTGCTGGGAATCACGGTGACCACCGACGACTGGTCGCGACAGCAACTGCGTCAGCGGTGCGGGATGGTGTTTCAGGACTTCAACCTCTTCCCGCTCCTCACGGTGGAGAAGAACGTGTCGATCGCCCAGCGCCTGGTGAAACACCGGTCCGCCTCAGAAGCCAAAGAACGAACGCTCGCAACGCTCGATCGGGTCGGCATGTTGCGGCATGCAGCCAAGATGCCCTCGCAGCTTTCCGGCGGTGAGCAACAGCGGGTCGCTATCGCCCGTGCCCTCTGTACCGACCCCGAACTTCTTCTCCTCGATGAACCGACCGCCTCGGTCGACCCCGAGTTGACCAAGGGGATCATGGAGTTGGTAGCCGAGGTGGCCGAGAGTGATGTCACCGTGGTCATCGTCACCCACGACATGCCCTTCGCTCGCGCCGCGGCCGACCGGCTTGTCTTCCTTCACGATGGTCGAACCGTCGAGTCGGGCCCGGTCGACGATGTGTTGCTCCGGCCCCGGCATCCGCTCACCCAAACCTTCATCGAACGGGCCCGGCTACTCCATCGTTGGTGACGACCCGCACCAGACCACTAGTTGAAGGCGCGCCACACCCGCTCCGGGGTGACCGGGATGTCGACGTGGGTGACACCCAGGTGGGCAAGTGCGTCGACCACAGCGTTCTGCACCGCCGGTGTTGAGCCGATCGTTCCTGATTCGCCGATGCCTTTGGCTCCGAGCGGATTGAGGGGCGTTGGGGTTTCCATCGGGATCCGCTCGAACATCGAGAACTCGGCTGCCGAGGGCATCCCGTAGTCCATGAAGTTGGCGGTGATCGGGTTTCCGGCATCGTCGTAGGCGAACTCTTCCCACATGGCGTGGCCAATTCCGGCCGCAATGCCGCCATGGACCTGACCGTCGACCAGGAGCGGGTTGATGATGACGCCCGCATCGTCGCAGGCGACGAAACGCCGTATCGATACGTCACCCAGTTCAACATCGACCTCGACCACACAGACGTGGGTTCCAAACGGAAAGGTGGCTCCGGTTGGTTTGAAGTCGATCTCAGCAAAGAGCCGTTGATCCTTCTCGGCCAGTGATGTTGCCACCCGATCCCACGGGATGGACACGGCCGGGGTTCCGACGACGTGAAACACGCCGGCGTCGGTGTCGAGCACGATGTCGGTGGGATTGGCTTCGAGCAGATCGGCAGCGGCCTGCTTGGCGGTCTCGACGACGGCGTCGGAGGCCTGCACCACTGCGCTGCCGCCCAGTTGGAGCGACTTTGATCCACCGGTCCCACCACCTCTCGGCACCTCGGCGGTATCGCCGTGGCGAACCGTGATCCGTTCGATCGGGATTCCCGTCTGTCCGCTGGCCAGTTGGGCGAACGCCGTGTGGTGGCCCTGGCCGTGACTCGAGGATCCGGTGAGCACGAGCGCTGATCCGTCGGGATGAACCTCGACACTTCCGTATTCCTGATTTCCCATCGGGTTGGTGATCTCAACGTACGTTGAGACCCCAATTCCCAAATGCGATGTTGCGTTCGGGTCGTTGCGTCGTTGGGCCTGTTCGTTTCGAAGACCGTGATAGTCGACCGCCTCGAGGGCTAGGTCCATCGCCCGCTCGTAGTCACCCGAATCCATCGCGGCACCCGTCGGAGTCTTTACCGGGAACGAGTCGGGTGAGATCATGTTGAGCCGGCGCAGCGCGACCGGATCCATTTCGAGATGAGCTGCGAAGAGATCCACCATGCGTTCGATGGCATGGGTAGCTTCAGGACGGCCGGCACCCCGGTAGGCGCCGACCGGAACCGTATTGGTGATTGCACTGCGGGCGTTGAAGCGCACGTTCGGAATGTCGTAGACGCCCGAGGTCATGATGTTCGTGAAGAACGGAAGTAGTGCACCGATGTCGGCGTGGGCACCCGAGTCCTGGAGTACGTCGAGGCTGTAGTGAGTGATGCGGCCCTCGGGTGTTCCCCCGATCACACAGCGGAAATCGACCGCTCGTCCGTGCACCAAACCAACCATTGACTCGCTGCGGGTTTCGGTCCAGCGGGTGGGTCGGCCCAAACGTCGTGCGATGTGAGCGCAGACCTGGTCCTCGGCGTAGTTGCCGTTCTTGGCGCCGAAACCACCGCCCACGTCCGGGCATATGACGCGAACGTTGGCTGGATCCACCCCGCAGGCCTTGGCGAGGCCATCACGGGTTCCGTGAGCGCCCTGGGTGCTGGCCCACTGGGTGAGGTGTTCATCACCGTCGATCGTCTCCCACTTGGAGACCGCAGCCCGCGGCTCCATGGGGGCTGGTGCCATTCGATGGTTGCGGAACTCCAGTTCGAGCACGATCTCGGCGCCGTTGATGAAGTCGCTTTCGGATTGTTGCGCGGGGATCTGGAACGCGACATTCGTGCCGGCCTCGGGGAATACGAGTGGGGCGTCAGCAGCCAGGGAGTCGCTGGGTCGCAACACCAGAGGAAGTTCGTCGTACTCGATGATCGTGGCTTCGGCGGCGTCGATGCCGCCCTCTCGGCTGGTGGAAACTACGGCGACGATCGGCTCGCCGACGTAACGGACGACACCGTTGGCGAGGGCGGACCGCTTCATGTCCTGGTTGACGAGGCCGTACGAGGGGGAGTGCGCAGAAAGTCCGAGCGACTCGGCGGTGAACACCGCAACACAGTCAGGGTGCTCCTCGGTTTCGCTCGTGTCGATCGATGTGATCGTGGCGTGGGGCATGACGCTCCGGATGAAGGTGATGTGCAACGCATCCGCAGGGGCGAGATCGTCGACGTACATCCCGCCGACCGTCAGGAGGTCAGGATCCTCTATCCGCTGGACCCGGGTTCCGATCATGCTCATGCGACAACCCTAACGAGCAGGCGGCTCAGCTTCGAAACATGACGCTGATCCTGGGATCGGCATGGGCCACCTTCGGTACGGCGTGTTGGTGGGTGGCCTGAAACGTGCCGCCCATGACGAAGAGGTCGCCGTGGCCCAATGGGAACCGTCGGCTGAGGCGGCCATCGTCGGACTTTATGGCGAGGGCCCGACGGCCGCCCAGCGACACTATGGCCACGATGGTGTCGCCCGGCAGCGGAACTCGGTCCCGGTGGATGGCAACGCTGTCGGAGCCGTCCCGGTACCAGTTGGCGCTCACCGAACGGACCGGGCGGTCGTAGTAGCGCTCGAACCACGAACGCAGGTCGGCCAATCCGGGCACCGCCCGTTCGGGTGTGTCCGACCACCAGACCAGCCGGGGCACGTCGATCATCCGGTCGTACATCGGGCGACGATCGGCCTTCCAGTCTCCGTTGTCCCGCATCGTCTCGAACCATTGATCCGCGCCCGGCAACCAACTGGCGCAGTGATCGATCCACGCACCCCCGCCAAGGTCGGTTCTGACCGGGGTGGCGGTGGGAATGTCTGGTGTTCCCGAGCCTAGGAGGTCTAGTTGCAACATCCCCTCAGTATACGAACATGTGTTCGTAACGTGCGTCTGGCTCCGGCGTGCCGGGAAATCGGTGGGTGGTTGGTGGCGATCATGGTTGGATGGGGGGATGGAATCGAACCCCGCTCCAGCTCAACCCGACGACAAAGACTGGACCTGGGTGCTCGATCGTCCGTGCCCCGAATGTGGCGCCGCCGTCGGTGATCTGACGATTCTCGAGGTCGCTGAACTGAATCGACGGTGCGCCCAGGGTTGGGTCGAGGTTTTAGCCGGGCCCGAGGGCGCCGTGCGGGCTCGCCCCGCCGCCGACGTGTGGAGTCCGCTCGAATACGGGTGCCACGTGCGCGACGTCTTTGGGCTGTTCGCCGAACGTCTGCAGCTGATGCTGACCGAGGACGATCCGATGTTTGCGAACTGGGACCCGAACGTCACCGCCGAGGCCGAGCGGTATGATCTTCAGGATCCCGTGGCGGTCTCGGCCGATTTGGAGCGCGCCGCAGAGGTGATCGCGGACCGGTTCGCTTCGTTGACGCCCGAGCAATTGAAGAGGCCCGGCCGTCGCTCCGACGGAGCAACGTTCAGCGTCGAGAGTTTCGCCCGGTATGAGATTCACGATCCGCTTCATCATCTGTGGGACGTGACGGGGGCTTCGGTCGGGGAATGGACCCAATAGATTGATGGGGTGACTTCCCCCATCACCATTCTCAACGTCGCCGCCCATCCCGATGATCTCGACTTTGGTTGCGCTGGCACAACCGCAACACTCACCGACGAGGGCCATCGCGTCGTCTACTGCCTCGTGACCGACGGTCAGGCCGGCGGAACCGACAACACGATCTCAAGGGACCGGATGGCGGAGATCCGACGGGTCGAACAGACCAAGGCGGCCAAGGTCGTCGGCGTCGAGGAACTGCATTTCCTCGGTTTCCCCGATGGAGCGGTCGAGGCGAACCTCGAACTTCGCAAGGCCATCAGTCGCGTGATTCGCATCGTGAAGCCAGACCGCGTGATCACCCAGTCGCCGGTCCGCAACTTCGATCGACCCTACGGAAGCCACCCCGATCACCTCGCCACCGCCGAGGCAACGCTGGCTGCGGTCTATCCCGATAGTCGGAACGAGTTCGCCCATATTCCGTTGCTGTCGGAGGAGGGCCTTCAACCCCACACCGTGCCCGAGACGTGGCTGATGGGTGGACCCGACGCAAACCACTTCGTCGACATCACCGACTCCTACGACCGCAAGATCGAGGCTCTGCTGTGTCATGAGAGTCAGATGCAGGACCCCGGCCGCATCCCCGATCTCATCCGCGCCTGGGGTGAACGGGTGGCGCTCGAAGGTGGACTTCCCAACGGTCGGCTGGCGGAGGGATTCCGCCGAATGAACACCGCCTGACAGCTGCGTTCGTTTCAACGATCGTTCAACCTCGCGTAGGGTGGGGGCGTGAGTGACGCCGCTCAGCCCGTCGACGAGGCCGGATCCGCCGAGGAGCGAATTCTCGACGCCGTCCTCGTCGTTCTCGCCCGCGATGGCGCCGCTGGCGTGAGCATGCGGGCGGTGTCCCGTGAGGCCGGCGTGGCTCTGGGGCTGGCCAGCTACTACTTCGAGAACAAGAACAGTCTGATCTGTGCCGCCCTGCGTCGTATCGGCGATCAGGACGCTGCTCTGGTAGAACCCCAAGACGGAATCGAGCCCGAGAAACGACTGAAAGAAGCGTTACGTCACGTGGTTGACGACGGATTCCTCCAGACCGACTACCTGGGATTGCGTCTCCAGCTGTGGTCGCTCGCCGGCACCGATCCAACGTTCGCAGAAATCAACCGGGACGCTCAGATTCGGTATCGGAACGGTCTGGCATCGCTCATCGCAGCGGCCAGACCGAACTTGAAGCCCGGTGAGATCGCCCGGCGAGCCGCTGACATCCTGGTGATCCAGAACGGAATGTGGCTCACCTCGATCCTCATCGTCGACGAGCAGGCGATTCGGCGCGGGGTTCAGCGGTGCGAGGAACTGGCCCTCGCCGACTAAAACGTCGTAAGAGAGTGCTGAGAACTGACGAAATTGCGCTGAAAACACGATCGGGCGTGCCGATGGTGAAACCATCGAACGAATCGAATCACTACGAATGAAGAAACTGCTGAGCCCGGTCCCAATCGGCCTCGCTCTGGTACTGCTCGCAGCTGGCCCCGCCGTCGCATTGGCCCAGAGCGGCGACGCCGGACTCTCGCTGTCGGTGCTGGATGCGATCATCATCGGTCTCGTCGAGGGCATCACCGAGTACCTGCCCGTCAGTTCCACCGGACACATCCTGGTGACCAACGAACTGCTGGGTCTGAACAGCAGCGAGGACGCCGAACGTCTGCTGGACGCGTATGCGATCTGCGTACAGGCCGGAGCCATCCTCGCGGTCCTGGTCGTGTATCAGGAGCGCATCCGCCAGATGGTCGATGGGATTCTCGGTCGGTCAGCGGAGGGTCGGCGCGTCGTGCTGGCCGTTCTCGCCTCGTTCATTCCCACCGCGATTCTGGCCGTGGGGCTCTTCCCGGTCGTTCGGGACCGACTGTTCGGCGTTGGCTACATCGCCATCGCATGGATCGGTGGTGGACTGGCCATTCTCTATCTGGCCCGCAGCAACTTCTTCAAACGGCCCGGCAAGGAACTCACCGAGCTGACCGTCCAGAACGCGGTGGTTATCGGTCTAATGCAGACGCTCGCTATCTGGCCCGGCGTCAGCCGAAGCCTGATCACCATCATCGCCGGAATCGTCGTTGGCCTCTCGTTGCGGGCGGCGGTCGAGTACAGCTTCCTGCTGGGTCTGGTCACCCTCACTGCAGCCACCGCATTCGCGGGATTGCAGGACGGCCAGGAGATGATCACCGAATTCGGCTGGTTCACCCCGTTGGTCGGTCTGGTGGTTGCCTTCGTCTCCGCCGTCGCGGCGGTGCGGTGGATGGTGAACTACCTGAATGAAAAGGGATTCGAGGTCTTCGGGTGGTACCGGTTGGCCATCGGTGTTGCAGCCCTGCTGCTAATCGGCGTGGGGACCCTTCCTTTCTCTTCGTAGGGACTAGCTTTGACGCCCATGAAGCGGGCGATTCTCTTGGCTGCCGTCATGGCGATGGGCGCGTCCTGTACCGGATCCGAGAACGCCGTCGAGCCGACCACCACCGTGCCACCCACCACGACGGCACCTACCACCCCAACCACCGAGGCGATGCTCTTCGAAGCGCCCGAGGTGCCCGAACTGGACGTCCTCCAGGGATTTGAACTGGTGTCGTCCATCTCGGCTGGCAAGTTGCTCGACAACATTCGGACCGACGCCACCGACATCGGCATGGCGATCGATCGATCAGGCGACGGACCGGATGCCGATCGTCCGATCGAACGCCGATTCACCGGTGTTGAAGAGGATGTCGTCGTGGTGCCGATCGGCTCCCAGGAGAGCGACCGGCTGAATCCGGCTGGCGCCCAGTTCGCCTTCCAGGCCGTCGGCGTGGTCTTCGACGATGCCGAGTTCGACGCCATCGCACGCGCCGACATCCGGCTGTCGTGGAACGTGATGCAACGGGGCCTCGCCGGCAACAACGGTGGGCAGTGGAAGATGTCGGTGGTCAACGAGTCGGACGGGTCGGTCAATGCCCAATGTGTCGTTCGAGACGAGGAGAACCGTCTCATCCGGGTGAACTCGTCGGTCGGGCTCGAGGCGAACACGCCATCGACACTCACGTGCATCTTCGATGACCGCACCAATCAGCTCCGGGTCGACGTCGACGGTGTGACCGATTCGACCTCAGGTGTCGTTCGCAAGAACATAAACGGCGTCGAAACCATCGTGTACGACCGACTCGTGGGCGTCCTCGACGAAGCGTTCGGCGACTCCAACCCCAGCGATGGTGGTATGTGCGGTGGTGACCTTCCCGAAAAGATCGGCAACGTGATGACGTTTGGCAACAAACCAGCGTGCGGATCTGCGTTGACCGATGATGACCGATTCCAGGGAACGATCACAGCGGTTCAGTTGTGGAAGCGTGACACGTAGCGAAGGTCACCCCGGTCCGGTTGAGGATTCCGCGTCGCACCGAGCCATATTTGAACCATGAGTCACTCCGACATGATCGTGATCGGCGCTGGGCCGGCAGGAGCCGCAGCGGCGATTCAAGCGGCACGTGGCGGCGCCAGCGTTCGTGTCTTTGATAAGGCACCGTATGGTCGCGACAAGGTATGTGGCGATGGTCTAACGCCCCGGGCTGTTGCGGCACTGAACGAGTTGAAGATCGACATGTCCGATGCGCACCGAATCGCCGGCCTGCGCATGATCGCCAACAAGACGGTGCGAGAACTGCCGTGGCCATCGGGCACAAAGTTCCCCAACCACGGTGCGGTCTGGCCCCGGCGCCGCCTGGACGCCTCGCTGATCGATGCCGCCGGTGAGGCCGGAGCCGAGGTGATCTGGGAAACCGAAGCGCTGCCCGAGATCGACGACGGGCGGGTGGTCGGAGTGAACGCCGGCGGGACCAAACACACCGCCGACATGGTGGTTGTGGCCACCGGTGCTCCGGGTGCGGTGGGCCGAATGCTCGGCGCCGAACGGGTAGCCGACGAGCCGTTTGGATTGGCCATTCGCACCTATGCGGCATCGCCGCGGCATGCCTCCGAACATCTCGAAGCGTGTCTCACGCTCAAAGATGAGAATGGTGTCCCGGTTCCCGGGTACGGATGGATGTTCCCGGCCGGCGACGGCACGGTGAACATCGGCGTTGGCGCCCTCAGCACGATGAAGGGGTTCAAGAAGCTGAACCTCAACAACCTGCTCGAGAGTTACCGGGGTCTGGTCCAGGACGATTGGGAGCTGGGCCCCAACCTCGAACGACCGCGGGCCTGGCGACTTCCGATGAGTTCGCAAAAGCGACACGGTGACGGTTGGGTGGCGATCGGTGATGCGGCCGGTCTGGTCAATCCAATGAATGGCGAGGGCATCGATTACGGCCTGGAGTCGGGCATGGTCGCCTCGGACCTGTTCCTCGAGAACCCGGCCACCGCGCCAGAACGGTACGACGTCGAGGTGGGGGAGCGGTTCGATGCCTTCCTGCGGACCGGTCGGCGTTTCTCATTCCTGATCGGACATCCCTGGATCCTGCGAAGTGGTCTTCGACTGGCGGTGGGTACCGAGGCGATCGCCAACATCACCCTGCAGGTCATGGGGAACCTCGTGGATTCCGAAACCCCGGGTGTCTCGGGCATGGTGTTTCGCACGACCGACCGTGCGCTCGGTTTGGCCGATCCGATCCTCCGGCGGACCCGAGCGACGGCGTAGGTTCATCCCCGCTCGAACGTGCCAAGTGTCTCGGGCGCCGATTTTCGCCGTTCGGGCATCGGCTCCCGCCGCGGCCCGATGGGATGCATAGGTTCAGCCGACTTCGTTGCTCTCGTGCCGCCAGGCCCCGAAGTCGGAAACCGGATAACCGGATTTCGACTCATGCCATATGAACGTATCCGATCTTGGCGCCTCTCCGGGCTCGCCTCGGTACTGACCGTGTCGTAGTCTCTCGTCGTGGGGGACCCGACAGCAAACGTTCGAATCGACTGTCTGCAGTACAGCGCATGGAGCGACGACATCTTCGACGAGATGGCTCGGGGTGGCGTCGATGCGGTTCACGTCACCATCGCCTACCACGAGACCTTTCGCGAGATGGTGTTGCGGCTCGAGGAGTGGAATCGTTGGTTCGAACGCCGACCGGACCGGATCTTCCTCGGCCGCACGGGCGAAGATGTTCGGCTTGCGAAATCGCAGGGTAGGACGGCGATCTTCTTCGGCTTCCAGAATCCCTCGCCGATCGAAGACGACCTCGGCCTCATCGAAATCGTCCACACGTTGGGTGTGCGGTTCATGCAGCTGAGCTACAACAACCAATCGTTGTTGGCCACCGGTTGTTATGAGGCTGATGACCCCGGGATCACCCGATTCGGAGACCAGGCGATCGCCGAGATGAACCGGGTTGGGCTCGTCGTCGACATGAGCCACAGCGCTGAACGGTCAACCCTCGAAGCGATCGACCGGTCCGCTCGGCCGATCGCGATCACGCACGCCAATCCGGCCTGGTGGCATCCGGCGCTCAGGAACAAATCCGATGAGGTGCTCCGAGCGTTGACCCGGTCGGGCGGGATGTTGGGGTTCTCGCTCTACCCCCACCATCTGCTCAATGGATCGGATTGCTCGATCGACAGCTTCTGTCAGATGGTCGCCGACGCCGCCCAACGGTACGGCGCCGACCATCTGGGACTGGGCTCGGATCTGTGTCAGAGTCAGCCCGACTCCATCGTCGAGTGGATGCGCAACGGTCGATGGACCAAACAACGGGACTTCGGCGAGGGGTCGGCAACCCAGCCCGGATTTCCGCCTCAGCCCGGCTGGTTCGGTAGCAACCTGGACTTCGGCAACATTCAGAAGGGCCTATCGGCGGTCGGGTTCGATGATGCTGAAGTGGAAGGTCTCATGGGCGGGAACTGGCTCCGGTTCTTTGATGACTCGTTCGGTCCGGCATGAGCGCGATCGAGTCCACGTCCGACCAGGTGTGCGGGGTGGGACGGCTGTTTCCCCAGACCGAACTTCGGCCAGCCGCCACGGTGATGAAACTGGATCGGATGGGCAGTGCGTTCCCCAGCCGACTGAGCTTCATGCGGGCACTTCTGCGCGACCTGCGGGCCAACGACGCAACGTTGGAACGGGGCCGCTTCGAACTCGACGACGACGGTTTCGGCCGGGCGGTGTACACGGTCTCGATCGCCGAA
>CALGOA010000076.1 GCA_937958015.1 uncultured Acidimicrobiales bacterium
CTGCTGCTCCTGGCGGCGTTCTCGGCCGCCAGCGCATCGATCGATCTGGAGTCCTACCCGGTGGCCGAGATCGATCTGCTTGAGGATGACGGACTTCTGGAGCCTGACAAACGACTACTTCACGCCGAGGTTGTTGGTAACTATCTGGGATTCAAGCAGGGTGCCGATGCCAACGTGTTCGTCGATGATCGCTTCGACTTCTATCCCCAGGAGGTTCTGGATGATCTGGAAGTCCTCCTCTATGGCGGAGACTACGAAGCGGTGATAGATCGGTACGAACCCGATGCGATCCTGTGGAAGAGCGGCGGCGGTTTCGAGGCATGGTTGGAGGCCCGACCCGACTGGGTGGTGGATGCACCCCTGCAGATCGAGGCCGACGATGAGATCACCGATAGCGAGTGGTTCATCGCCCGCCCGTCGGTCGCTACACCATCTCCCGCAGTTCTCGCCTCAAATCCCTGATTTCGTCTCGAATGCGGGCGGCGTATTCGAACCGTAGATCCGTCGACGCCTCCTTCATCTCTTCCTCGAGGGTCTGAATGAGGCGACGCAGCTCATCCTCGGGTAGATCGGCCATGTCCTTGATGCGCTGCTCTTCGCCGGGTCGACGAGACCGCTTGCCTTCGCCGGGCACCGGTGCCTTGAGGCTTTCGTCTTGGGGACGAAGCATCGACAGGATGTCGGTGACGGCCTTGCGGACGGTGGTCGGGTCGATGCCGTGTTCTTCGTTGTAGGCCTGCTGGAGTGCGCGGCGCCGGTTGGTTTCCGACATGGCCCGCTGCATCGAGTCGGTGACCTTGTCGGCGTACATGATCACCCGGCCGTCGACGTTTCGGGCTGCTCGACCGATCGTCTGGATGAGCGCTGTCTCCGAGCGAAGGAATCCCTCCTTGTCGGCGTCGAGAATGCAGACCAACTGCACCTCGGGTAGGTCGAGGCCCTCACGCAGAAGGTTGATGCCGACCAGCACGTCGAACTCGCCCAACCGAAGTCCCCGGAGCAGTTCGATCCGCTGAATGGTGTCGATCTCGGAATGCAGATATCGAACCCGGAGGCCCTGCTCCAACAAATAGTCGGTGAGGTCCTCGGACATCTTCTTGGTGAGCGTGGTGATGAGCACCCGCCCGTCCTTCTTGATGACCTCGGTGACCTCTTCCATCAGGTCGTCGATCTGTCCCTTGGTCGGACGGATCATCACCTCGGGATCGATCAACCCGGTGGGCCGCACAATCTGCTCGGCCACCTCGCTGGAGTGTTCGAGTTCGAACGGGCCCGGCGTGGCCGACAGGAAGACCACCTGGCCCGCTCGTTCGGCCCATTCCTCGAACCGAAGCGGACGGTTGTCGGCGGCCGAAGGAAGGCGGAAGCCGTGTTCGATCAGCACGTCCTTGCGGGATCGGTCGCCGGCGTACTGGCCATTGAGTTGGGGGACCGCAACGTGGCTCTCGTCGATGATGGTGATGAAGTCGTCGGGGAAGAAGTCGATCAGCGTGTACGGGGCCTCACCCGGTGACCGTCCATCGATATGGCGGCTGTAGTTCTCGATGCCGTTGCAAAACCCCATCTCCTGGATCATTTCCAGGTCGTACTGGGTGCGCATCCGAAGGCGTTGTGCTTCCAGCAGCTTCTGTTCCTTTTCGAACAACTGCAGTTGGTCCCGAAGTTCGTCTTCGATGCTGATGAGTGCCCGTTGCATCTTCTCGTCCGAGGCCGAGTAGTGCGTTGCGGGCCAGATCACCAGTTCATCGAGCGTGTCAAGTTTCTCGCCGGTGATGGGGTCGTAACTCAGGATCGACTCGATCTCGTCGCCGAAGAGTTCGACCCGAACCGCAAACTCCTCGTAGGCGGGATGCACCTCGATCGTGTCGCCCCGGACTCGGAACTTGCCGCGAACGAGGTTCATATCGTTCCGCTCGTACTGCATGTCGACCAGCTTGCCGAGCACTTCGCGCTGGTCGATTTCGGTGCCGGAGTTCAGAATCAGGGTCTTGGCGCGGTATTCGTCGGGGGATCCCAGGCCATAGATGCAGCTGACCGAGGCGACGACGATGACATCGCGGCGGGTGAGCAGGGCACTGGTAGCGGCATGCCGCAGCCGATCGATCTCGTCGTTTACCGAGCTGTCCTTCTCGATGTAGGTATCCGAGCTGGGGATGTAGGCCTCGGGTTGGTAGTAGTCGTAGTAGCTGACGAAGTATTCGACCCGGTTGTTGGGGAAGAACTCACGGAATTCGTTGGCCAACTGGGCGGCAAGCGACTTGTTGGGGGCGATCACCAGGGCCGGTCGCTGGGCCTTCTCGATTGTCCATGCGATCGTGGCACTCTTGCCAGAGCCGGTTATTCCGAGCAGCGTTTGATACCGGTTGCCGTCGTCGAGGCTCTTGGTGAGCGCTTCGATCGCCTTGGGTTGATCGCCCGCTGGTTCGTATTCGGAAACCATCTTGAAATCTGCCATTGGTGCCACTCCTAGGATCCTCGACCCGAAACTCAATCCTACCGAGGGGGTGTGACAGTCGAATTAGCTCCGTCACCCGCCTCGCCCCAGCTCTCCGTCGGGTCCGGGACGAAGTTTGGGGTTGGCTCAGGGCGGGGTGGTGAGCTTGAGCCAGAGGGCGTCGATCTGGGCGTTGAGATCTTCGACCGATCCCGAGTTGTCCAGCACGTGGCTGGCGAGGGCCAGGCGTTCCTCCCGCGAGGCCTGGGCGGCGATTCGTTTGTTGGCGTCGTCGGGGTCGAAGTTGCGGAACTGGACGAGCCGCTCCACCTGAACCTCGGGGGAGAGGTCCACCACAATGATCTCGGTGACGCCGTATGGGTTTTGCTTCTCGGTGAGCAGGGCCATATCGAGAATGACCACGTTGTCGGTGGATCGCTGGGCCTCGATTCGGGCCTTGATCTCCAGTTGCAGCACCGGGTGCACGATCGCCTCGAGAGCCTTCAGTTCGTCCCGGTCCGAAAAGACGATGCTGGCGACGGCGGCGCGGTCCAATGCACCGTCGTCCTGAACGATCGTGTCACCCCACCGTTCGACCATTGCGTCAAACACGGGCTGACCCGGCTCCTGCAGTTCCCGAACGACTGCATCGGCATCGATAACCACCGCTCCGGCCGCACCGAGACGGGTCGACACCGTCGATTTCCCAGACCCGATTCCACCGGTGAGACCCACCAAACGCATTTCTCCAGCGTAGGGAACCCACGGCCCGGTGGCGAGATCTGAATTCGCCTTATTCGGACGCCCCTTGTGCCGACGGAGAGAGGTAGGCGCTCACAACGCGAGCGCTCGACCGATTTTCCCCTCTTCCGATGACCGCCACCGCCGTACCAAGAACCATGCCCACCGTGGGCAGCGCCGATTTGTCGGTTGGGCCAAACACCCTGGCCCTGCTTGGCGACACCGATCGGCTGGCGCCGTTCAATCCGGCCATCCTGGCGGTTCGATGGGCGACCACCATGGTGTGTGTCACCCTCTCGGCTACTGCATTCCTGAATCGCGACTATGCGGTGATCCCCTGGGTTATGGGCATGGTGGCCAACACCATCATCCGTACCTTCAGTCCGCTCTCCTATACGGGTTCGGTCCGCAGCCTGATCGACCTGCTTCTCGAGGTTGGGCTCACGGTTCTAGCGGTGTGTCTCACCGGCTTCTGGGCCTCACCACTGGTCTTCACCCTGTTGGTCGCCACGATCATCGCCGGTTTCGCCCGAGGGTTCGCATTCGGAATCCGGGTGGCTGCGTCCTCGGCGATAACGGTGTCACTTACCAACCTGTCGGCGGACCAATGGAGCCAAGAGACGTTGCTCCTTTCGTCGCGCTGGAGCACGGTTCTCATCCTCATCGGAATCGTCGCCGGTTACGCCCGACGAATCTCGGGAGAGGCGAACCGGCAGCACACCCTTGCCCTCGACCGCCTCAGCCGACTGGCCGACGCCAACGCACTGCTATCGAACCTTCACCGGGTCGCGCAGACGCTGCCGGCGTCGCTGGATCTGAACGAGGTCCTCGATAGCACATTGGGTCGACTGCGCACGCTGGTCAAGACCGACTCGGCAGTGATCCTTACGCGAGAGGACACCGACGGCACCTGGACCGTGGCCCGCAAGCAGTCCATGGCGGTCAGCGGTTCCCTGCAAACGAACGAACTCCCCGTGCCGGCTCAGGCGGCGCTGACCTCGCGTCGGGTGTTGCGGCACGGCGACCTCAGTCGAATCGGACCCGGGTTCAACACCGGTTCTCAGTCCGGCATCTATGCACCGCTGGTCGCTCGAGGCAGTCTGGTGGGACTTCTGGTGGTGGAGAGCCGCAATTCCGACGAATTCGACGAACGGGACCGTGAAGTGGTTCAGGGATTCATCGAACCGGTGTCGTTGGCGATCGACAATGCCCGCTGGTTCGCCCGTATCAAGACCGTCTCGGCCGACGAGGAACGAACCCGAATCGCCCGTGACCTGCACGACAGCATCGGCCAGTCGCTCGCCTACCTCGGATTCGAGGTCGATCGCATCGTAAAACGGGAAGATGAGGGCGAACCGATCGCCGATCAGCTCGAAGATCTTCGCCGAGACCTGCGCGGCGTCGTCGGCGAGGTCCGCGACACCCTGTATGACCTGCGTACCGATGTCGGCGTCGATAAGGACTTCTCAGAGACGATGGAAGAATTCGCAGCTCGCGTGTCGGAACGAACCGGCATGGAGATCGCAATTCACGTCTCTGCGGACGCCGATAACCGCCTTCCCATCCTCCAGGAGCGAGAGATGTGGAGAATTGCACAGGAAGCCCTCATCAATTGCGAGCGTCATGCCGATGCAAAGAGGGTGGACATCACATGGCACTGCAGCAAGGTTGGCGCCCAACTCGAGGTGACCGACGACGGCCGGGGTTTCAAACCGGCTGCTGCTGGTCGTGTCGATAGCTACGGAATCCGTGGCATGAGAGAACGTGCTTCCAGCGTCGGAGCCACCTTCGAAATCACATCAGCCCCCGGAGAAGGGACGACAGTACGGTGCATCCTCGCACGAAGCTAGTAACCAATCAGCCCGCTCAGGCCAAAACAAGGCCTGAGTCAAGCGGTGCAATTCGGCTCATGTTGGCCGACGACCATCGCATGCTCCGGGAGGGTCTACGTCGTTCGATGAGCGAACGTGGATTCGACATCGTGGGTGAAGCTCGAGACGGCGCCGAGGCCGTAGACCTCGCCGCTGCGCTTCAGCCCGACGTAATCCTCATGGACGTCACCATGCCCGAACTCGATGGTGTAGAAGCCGCCCGAGCCATTCGGGAGCGGTACTCCAACATCAAAGTGATCATGCTCACGATGCACGCCGACCAGGACGTCCTGGCCGAGGCCATCCGAGCTGGTGCCAACGGGTACCTGGTCAAGGACTGTTCGACCGACGAGATCGCCTCTGCCATCGAGAGCGTTGCCCTGGGTGAGACCGCATTGTCGCCTCGCCTCGCAGCCTCGATGCTGGCCGAGGTTCGCCGCGGCGACTCCCAGGCCGAAGCCGAGAAGGTCATCACCAAGCGGGAGGAAGAAGTCCTCCAGCTGATCGCCGACGGTTGTTCGACCCCCGAGGTCGCAGAACAGTTGTTCATCAGCCAGAAGACGGTCAAGAATCATCTGGCCTCGATCTACCAGAAGCTCGACGCCCGGGACCGTACCCAGGCCGTGCTTCAGGCGGTGCGAATGGGCATCGTCACGCTCAAGTAACTCCTCCGGGACGCAGGTCAGATGGGTAGGCGCACCAGCGCCTACCCACTTTCCGTTTTGGGTAGCGGTGCTGGGCTGAATGGGGCGTGTGACCCATACAGAAGGATGCGGCCCACACCGATTCATAAGGGGTAAGCCCAACTCCGGGTCCGAACAAAACAAACACTAAGGAATCTAAAATGCTTCACTTCGACTTCATCTCCGCATGGCTCCAGGCTCAGACCAAGAGCGAGCGGGGCGCAACCCTCGTTGAGTACGCCCTCCTCGTGGCCCTCATCGCCGTTGTCTGCATCGCAGCCGTGACCCTCCTGGGTTCGGCCGCCTCGACCAAGTTCAGCTCGGTCGCCGACACCATCAACTAATTCAGCATCGCCGCTCCGGGCGAAGGTCCGGAGCGGCAATCTGTGTCGTCTAAGGAGGCGCCGATGCTGAGTATTCAGCTTCTAGCGCTCCGGTTTCGCAAGTTCGAGATGAACTCGAACGAGCGGGGGGCAACCCTCGTCGAGTACGCACTACTCGTGGCTCTTATCGCCATCGTTTGCATCTCAGCCGTAACGCTCTTGGGAGATACGGTTTCACGACCGCTTTCCTCCATTAGCGGGCCGTTGCGCTGAAACGAGACAAGTAAAAAGGCCCGGTGGTCCGCCACCGGTCCTTTTGCGTTTTCGGGGTACCACCGCTTCGGCTCTATCGCTTGGACCGAAGGTCTCAGGTGGCCGCCCGGGAGGCCGATGGGGATCAATGGTCAGCGTTGCAGTCGATGGGGTGTCCACAAGTCTCCGACGCCTCGAGTCTGTGCCGCGGATTGCGGCGTCCTTGACGCTGGTCCTCATGCTCGGTCTGTTCTCCCTTGCGTTGGACCCTGACGGGTCATTGGGCACCGACACCGGAGGCAAGGTCGCCACCGTGGACGCCATGATTGAGCGGGGCGACTGGAATCCGTCGATCGGCTATTGGGCCGAGGACCTGGACCTCGAAGGCACCGTCCACCCCTTCTTCAGCACACGGCGAACCGATCAAGGATGGATCAATGTCACCAGCCTCCCCATGATCCTCCTTACCCGTTCCCTCATTGGCGGCTTCGGCGAATGGGCCATGCTGGCATTCCCGATTTTCGGGTCGCTTCTTGCTTGTCTGGCCGCCGGCGAACTGGGTCGGCACTTTGGAGCACCCAGCTGGCACCTCGGATTTATGGCCGCTGCCACCTGCTCGCCGATCGTTGTCTACGGCATCGATTTCTGGGAACATTCGATGGGACTGGCGCTCATGTTGTGGGGCGCCGTCGGTCTGGTGAGGTCGCTCGAGAACGGGAGACCGAATGTGGTCTGGGCGGCAGGCTCAGGGCTTGCGTTCGGTCTGGCTGCGACGATGCGACAGGAGGCCCTCATCTTTGGCTTCGTGGCCGGTCTGGTCTGCCTGTTCGGTGGGCCGACGTCCTGGGTGGCTCGTCGAATCGTCAGGAGTGCTGCGATGGCGGCTGCGGCTCTGGTCCCGCTGATCGTCAACCAGCTGCTCGAAGCGGCCTTCTACGGAGAGACACTACGTAGCGACCGGGCCGTCGGGGTGGTGCAGGCCGCGGGAGGCGTGGGCATTGTGCAACGGCTCCAGGAGGGGATTCTGATAACCGCCAGCCCGATCAATCTGGTCCACCCGCTCTCGATGGCGATGGCGGCGCTCGTGGCCGGGTCGTTGGTGTGGCTGGGGTTCAGCCTCATCTCAGGTACGGATCCCAAACGTCCTGTGACGCTGGTTGGACTGGCCGTATTGCTGATCTTCCTGCGCGTTGTGACGTTCGGTCCCACCTTTGTCCCCGGAATGATGGCTGCGGTCCCGGCCGCTGGTCTGGGCGTCGCGGCGCTGGTTCGGTATCGACGGTTCGAGGTTGCCGTTCTGGCCCTGGCCCCATTGCCCATCGTGTGGGCCACCCAGTACGCCGGAGCAGCCGAGGCCCAGTGGGGTGGCCGCTACATCCTTCTGTCCGGCCTACTTCTCACCGTCTTTGGCGTTGTGCGGGTGGCGCGCAGTCAGCCGAGGGTGGCCATGGGTTTCCTCGCCGCAAATTTGGCGATGTCGACGCTCGGTCTGGCGATGGTCATCACCAGAACCCATGCCTTCGGCGAAGGCAATCGAACCGCAGCCTCGATCGAGGGGCCGGTCGTCTTCAGCGACTCGTTCATCGCGAGGGAGGCTGCACCTTTGGGTCGCGACATGCAATGGCTCGCAGCCGGTAGCGACTCTGAGCGGGCGGTTGCCGCCACGGTCCTATCGGCCATCGATACCGACGGCTTCACGTTGCTGGCCAGGCCAGAGGAGGGAACCCCTCCGTTCGATGGATACGAGATTTCAGAGCAACGACCCAACGTTACCTACGGCCTGTTTGAGCTGACCCGCACCGAATATGTTCGCTCCGACCGCTAGCGAAGAGGGGACGCATAGCGTCGGTCAGCCGACCGGGACCCGTTGGCGCCTCGTGCCCGACGTGGCCTTGGCGACCGTCATCCTGGCGATGTTCGTGCTGTTGACTTCGGGATGGTTTAGTGCTGATGAGGTCGTGATGCGTCAGCAGGCGACTGAGCTGGTTGAGAACCGACGATGGACCGCTGAGGCGAATCCAGTTGCCGGAACCCTGGACCCCGCACACCGCTTCGCCCTGCTGGCTCGATCCGATCGCGTCGAAGGCCAGATAGCGCCGTACACGAAACATCCCGTTGCGGCGCTGGGTTTCGCCACCGGGCGCACGTTGGGGGACTGGGGACTCTACTTGCCGGGTCTTTTCAGCGTGCTCGGGAGCTGTGTCCTGCTGGCGTGGCGGTTCCAGTGGTCACGTATCGCCTTCTGGTTTCCGCTGCTGGCGACGACGGCGCTGTTCCACCTCACCGTCGTATGGGCCCATGCGCCCGCCCTTTTCCCCGCCACGTTGGTGGCGGTTCTCGTCTCAGATCGAGACTGGCCCAATCCGCGCAGAACGGGGTCGCTCGTCGCCGCGGTCGCTCTGGTGAGCCTCCTGAGAAGCGAAGGCCTCCTGCTCGGAGCGGCAGTAACCGGAGCATTGCTGTTGGGTATGTCAAAGGCTGACCAAACGAGACGCTTCGTGCTCGCCTCGGCGCCTTTGCTCGCCGCCGTGGCGGTCTATGTGCTCGAACCCGTCGTTCGGAGTGCGCTGTTTGGCTCGACGTCAGGGGTCCTGAACGTTCCCATCAGCGGCGAGAGCTCGCTAGTCGCCGGTCGGTTCGGAGTGGCCCAGATTCTCTTCTTGGAGCCATCGATCGGCAACGCTCTCGGACAGTTGCGGTTCGTTGGCGCCCTTCTGCTCATCGGAGCCAGCATCGGGCTCAAGACCGAACGTCTGCCAAAGCGTCAGGCGACGCTCGTGGCTGGTGTCGGGGCGTTGCTGTACGTCGTAGCTGTAGCCGGTGGCCCGATTCCCGGCCTCGTCATCGCCATGCCGCTTATCTTCACAGCGTTGCCGTGGGTTCGGTTCGGTCAGGAGAAGCGACCTCTCGCCGCATTTGGTCTCTTCGCATCCGCCGTCTTGGCGACCTCGTACGACAGCGCCGGTGGAGGCGATTGGGGTGGCAGGTACTTGTTCATCGGTGTGCCGATGTTGCTGGTGGCGGTCATACCTGTGGTCCATCACCTCGTGGTAGACGTCGATGTCGGTCCACTTCTGGTGGCCGCCGCCGTAGCTGCCGGATCGATCCAGGTCGGGGTACTGCTCGACATCCTGGATCGCAGCGGAACGGTGGACGTCGTCGATGATGTGATCGCCAGCACTCGGGTCATTCGCGCCGAGAATGCTGGAGTGATCGTCGCCGTTAGCGATGAGAGGCTCGCCCGGTTCCTGTACGACCGGGGCCTGCGGGGCGCTTCTTTCCATGTGCCCGAGGACGAGGAGGACCGGTTCGTCGAGGACGTCCTGGCACCCAATGGTGGAGACGTGCTTTGGATCGATCTTCCCGACCGGTCCGAGCGGCGGGAGGGCGACGTGCTGATATCACACGGTTCGGTATCTATGCGAACAGAGGTTCGCCGCTAGCCTGATCCGGTGGGCAACACCATCACCGTTCGCGGCGCCAGAGAGCACAATCTGAAGAACGTCGATCTGGACCTCCCCAGAGAAAAGCTGATCGTCTTCACCGGTCTTTCGGGTTCGGGCAAATCGTCGCTGGCTTTCGACACCATCTATGCCGAGGGGCAGCGCCGATACGTCGAATCGCTGTCGGCCTACGCCCGCCAATTCCTCGGGCAGATGGACAAACCGGATGTCGACTTCATCGAAGGGCTGTCACCGGCGATTTCGATCGACCAGAAGTCTGCATCCCGCAATCCCCGGTCCACGGTCGGCACCGTCACCGAGGTATACGACTACCTGCGGCTCCTCTACGCACGGATCGGGGTAGCCCATGACCCCGAGACCGGGGAACGATTGGTGAAGCAGACACCCCAGCAGATCGTGGACAAGGTGCTGGAACTGCCCGACAAGACCCGGTTTCAGGTCCTGGCGCCGATCGTGCGAGGTCGAAAGGGCACGTACGAGACGCTGTTGGCCGAAATGGCCGACAAGGGATTCTCCCGGGCCATCGTCGACGGTGAGACCGTCGAGTTGGGTGGCGATCTTCCCGAACTCGGCCGCTACGACAAACACGACATCAAGATCGTGATCGATCGTCTGGTGCGTCGCGATGGCATCGAACGTCGGCTCACCGACTCGATGGAAACCGCGCTCGGCCTGGCCGAAGGTGTTGCCGAGATCGAGGTGGTGCCGGGCAAAGACGACACCGAGACCGAAGCGCAGATCCTCACGTTCTCCCAACACCTCTCCCGGCCCAGCGATGGAAAGAGTTTCGAAGAACTGGCCCCTCGCAACTTCTCGTTCAACTCGCCCTACGGCGCCTGCAGCGCCTGTGACGGGTTGGGAACCACCTTCGAGGTCGACCCCGATCTGGTCATTCCGAACCCGGCGCTGTCGGTGGGCGATGGCGCCATTCAGCCGTGGGCGGGCGGGCGCAGTCGTTACTTTGGCCGACTGGTCGAGGCGGTCTGTGAAGAGTTCAACATCCCGCTCGACATTCCGTGGACCAAGCTGAAACAACCCCAACGGGACCTGTTGCTCTTCGGCGGCGTCGATCGCAAAGTGCTGGTGCGATACAAGAACCGGTACGGCCGATCACGGTCCTACAACGCCACATTCGAAGGAATCGTCAGCTATCTGCGGCGTCGTCACAACGAGGCCGAGTCCGACAGCGCCCGTGAGCAGATCGAGGGGTACATGCGGGAGATCCCGTGCCCCACCTGTGAAGGTGCTCGACTGAATCGGTTCTCGTTGGCGTGCACTGTCGACGGGCACTCGATCGCCGAAGTGTGCGGAATCTCGATCGGCGAGGCGGCCAAACTCTTGCTGAGCCTCGAGCTCTCCGACCGCGACATGCTCATCGCCGAACGGGTGGTGAAAGAGATCAACGCTCGACTCAGCTTCCTGCTCGACGTCGGACTCGACTACCTCAGCCTCGGCCGTGCAGCTTCCACCCTGAGTGGGGGAGAGGCCCAGCGCATCCGTCTGGCTAGCCAGATCGGCTCGGGCCTGGTGGGCGTGTTGTACGTGCTCGACGAACCGTCGATCGGTCTACACCAGCGGGACAATGCCAAGTTGATCGAAACCCTGCAACGGCTCCGAGACATCGGTAACTCGGTGGTGGTCGTCGAACACGATGAGGACACGATCAAAATCGCCGACCATGTGGTCGACGTCGGCCCGGGCGCCGGAGAACACGGTGGTGAGGTCGTCTACAGCGGCAACGTCAAGGGGCTGCTGAAACGTCGAACGTCGCTGACCGGCCAGTACCTGAGCGGCAAGAAGAACATCCCCGTTCCCGAGGTACGCCGGCCGGTCGGTGAACACGTGTTGTCCATCAAGGGGGCCCGCGAACACAACCTGCGAAACATCGACGTCGACATTCCGCTCGGCCTGTTCGTCGCAGTCACCGGCGTCTCGGGGTCTGGAAAGAGCACGCTCATCAACAGCATCCTGCTGCGTTCGCTGATGCAGAAGATCTACCGATCGAAGGTTCCACCCGGCCTGCACACATCGCTGGACGGTCTCGAGAACCTGGACAAGGTCATCGATATCGATCAGTCGCCGATCGGTCGCACGCCGCGCTCGAACCCCGCTACCTACACCGGCGTCTTTGATCACGTACGGAAGTTGTTTGCCAAGACGAACGAATCGAAGGTGCGGGGGTATCAGCCCGGTCGATTCAGCTTCAACGTTTCGGGCGGTCGCTGTGAGGCCTGCTCGGGCGACGGCACGATCAAGATCGAGATGCACTTCCTGCCCGACGTGTACGTGCCGTGTGAGATCTGCAAGGGCGCCCGGTACAACCGGGACACCCTCGAGATCCTGTTCAAGGGCAAGAACATATCCGACGTGTTGAACATGCCGATCTCGGAGGCGCTCGAGTTCTTCAGCAACCAGCCGCCGATCGCTCGTCACCTCCAGACGTTGGTAGATGTTGGGCTGGGGTACGTTCGGCTCGGACAGTCGGCTCCCACGCTCTCGGGAGGTGAGGCGCAGCGGGTCAAGCTGGCCTCGGAATTGGCGAAACGGTCAACCGGGCACACCATCTACCTCCTCGATGAACCCACCACCGGACTGCATTTCGAAGACATTCGACGGCTGCTCACCGTGTTGACCCGACTGACCGAGCAGGGCAATACCGTGCTGGTCATCGAGCACAACCTCGACGTGATCAAGACTGCGGACCACATCATCGACCTCGGGCCCGAAGGTGGCAGTGGCGGGGGAATGGTGGTTGCCACCGGAACCCCCGAAGAGGTCGCCGCTACCACGGCCAGCCACACCGGACGTTTCCTCAAACCCCTTCTTGAAGGCGGCCGCGGCGCGAAGGCCAAGAAGTAGGGCGGGGTTGGTTCCTCAGGAATCCACCGAAAGCGACAGGTCGGCAAGATACCGCCGGACGGTTTCGTCGATCTCCTCAGACCACGCAGCCACGTACCGTGAGTCCTCGATCAACAAGTTCGTGCTCGGCAGGCGTGTCGCAGCGTTGGATCGTTCGCGTTCGAAGGCACCTTGGTATGACAGAAGGAGATCGCAGACCCTGATCTCTTCGTCGGTGATGACGAACTGAAGATTCTCGGTGTAGGGCGCAACGTTGAAACCGGTCCAGCCCAGCGCGCATGCAGTGCCGTCGGCTGCGGCGACTCGGTCAACCAATTCGGCAGCTTCCCGGGAGTCGTTGCGGCTCGATAGTTCGGGGTAGGCCGACACGAATGAGAGCGCCATGGCTACGGCTACGGCCGATGTTGCAATCCACCCGCCTCGGCCTAGGGACGCAGCGGCGCCCAGCGCAAAGATCGGCAGAACGGCGAGGAAGAATCGGGGAAAGAGGTCAACCGATGCCATGACCAGCCAAAGGATCGCAAAGATCGAGAGCAGGACTGCGGCCACAGCCAGAAACCGTCGGTCGGACCGGTTGCTGTATAACCAGTAAGCGAAGCCGAACCAGAGAAGCGCAGCTACGACGATCAGGCCACCGCCAAAGGTCAATGCGAGTTCTGCCGGAAAGCCGGGATTGAAGCGGCGACCTCGACCGGCGAGCATCGCCCGCAAAAGGGCTGCATAAAGAGCGCCGCCTACCAACAGTGCGCCGCCGATTCGGGCCAGCCATGGCCGGAGAGGGATCGACGACGAGGCCAGAAACCCCACGTGCGCCAGAAGCACCATGCCGCCATACGCGTGGGCTCCGATACCCAACCCCATAGCGATGGAATACACCACCGGTTGCCAAGGATCCGGTTCGAGCCCACGTCGTTCGCGATCGGCGATCTTGATGACGAGCAGTGACCCAACGGCAAGGCCGAGCATCATCATGGAGTACCCGCGAACAGACCGGGCGATGCTGAGGAACAGCGGGTTGAGGCCCAGAATCAGGGCGGCCGAGGTTCCGACCGGGGCACCCCATCGGCGTTGGCCTTCCCTGAACACGAGACCGATCAGGGCCGCGGCCGCAAGTGCTGGAGCCATACGGAGCCAGACTTCGGATTGACCCCCCGAACGCCAAACGACCTGGCCGACCAGAGAGTTGAGCGGATGGTTGGAGTAGATGACCTGGCCCCCAACGGCGTTGGACCACGGTTGATCGGCGATGTTGAAGAAGACCGACGTAGCGCCGTCATGATCGAACGGTCGGCCGGCGTCGCTCATGAGGAAGCCGAAGTACGCAAGTCCAACAGCCAACGGTGCTGCGAGCCGGGTAGTCCAAGAACTCGTTTGCCCGTCTGTCACGTCGGTGTCGGTATTCCCGGCAAGGCCAGCACCGGCTGGCGGGCTGGCCGGGTCTTCGGTTGTTAACGTTGGGTTCACGAAGCCTCAGGCCGTTCGCGCGCACCGCAGCAGCATCTTGATCGCGTCGACCCCATCGCGAAATCCGATCTTTTTGCCAGCGGCTTTGTCTCGACCGTGATAGCTGATCGGCACCTCGACGATCCGTTCGCCCCGCTTCAGCACCAAGGCGGTGACTTGGGGTTCAAAGTCGAAGGCGTCGGCCGTAAGCGGCAGGCTGAGGAGGAGGTCCCGGTCAAAGAGCTTGTAGCAGGTCTCCATGTCGGTGATCCCCGAGCCGAAGATCACCTTGGTCAACAGCGTCAGGAAGCGGTTGGCAAGGTAGCTATGCAGCTTCATGCCGGTTCGCTTACCGAGAAAGCGGGATCCGTAGACGACTCGGCTATCGCCTCGTAGCGCTGGTTGGAGGAGGAGGTGCCACTCAGCGGGATCGTATTCCAGGTCTGCGTCCTGGATGAGAATGAAGTCACCTGATGCTCGCTCGAAGCCCTTCCGGAGCGCTGCACCCTTGCCGGCGTTCACCTCGGACTCGACTACGACGACCCTTCGGTCCTCGTACTGGCGAAGAATTTCCACCGAACTGTCCTCGGAGCCGTCATCGACACAGATGATCTCGTAGGGAATCTCAAGGTCGATCGAGCAGAAGGCCTCCAACGCCTGGCGGAGGGTCGCCTCTTCGTTGTAGATCGGAACCACGATCGAGAGGGTGGCCGTCCGTGTCCCAGGAGCCGACCGTTCGGCCGACGATGTGGGAACTGATGTGTTGAGTGTCACGGGCGGCATGATTCAACCATCGGCAGGACCCGTGTTTGCTGAAGTGCTTGGCGGTGAGCTGATCTACCTTGGCGGGCTGGTCAACAACCGCTGACTGATGCCGATTGGTCGTCATGACCGATCTGTACTCTGCCGAGGAGTTAGCTCCCGCATTGGATTCGCTCGATGATGCGGTGAACTACGCCGCTTGGATCATTGATGAAATGCGGCCGCATCTCGGTCCGTCGATTCTGGAGGTTGGAGCGGGCACGGGCACCATGACCGAGCGGCTCGCAGACATCGGTTCTGTGGTCGCCACCGAACCCGATGCGAGGTTCGCAGCACGTCTGGCAGAGCGATTCGAGGGCACGGATATCGCCGTGGAGCATGGCGATCTTGCCACCGCAACACGCCTGCGAAAGGTGGACAGCGTGGTAATGGTCAACGTCCTCGAGCACATCGAGGACGACGCCGATGCCCTCCGGCAGTGTTTCGAGAGCCTCAATGTCGGAGGACACCTGGCCGTGTATGTACCGGCATTCCAACTGCTGTTCAGCGAGTTCGATGCATCGATCGGGCACTTTCGCCGCTATCGCAAGAAGGCTCTGATCGAGGCCTTTCAAGATGCGGGCTTCACCGTCGTCAAGGCGCAGTACATGAACGTGGTGGGGTGGTTCGCATGGCTGATTCTTGCCCGGCTATTGCGACGCCCGCCAGCGGTAGGTCGCCAAGTTATTGTGTATGACCGATTCGTGATTCCTGTCTTGCGACGAATCGAATCGATCATTCGGCCACCGTTTGGTCAATCGGTGCTCGTCGTTGGTCAGAAACCAGCCTTGATCGAGCAGTCCGGGAGCTAATCATTTCGGCGCGAATTGCCGATGGAGAAGGTATGCGCCGCCTCTTTGTACTGGAGCTCAACGAGATTCCGTTGCGGGTATTTCGATGGCACGCAGAACGACACCCCGCCTCGGCAACCGCCCGACTGCTCGCCCAGTCCTCGGTTGGCGAGTCGATCGCAAGAGAGGAGCTGCCTCGCGACCTCTACCCCTCACAAAGTTGGGCTTCCTTGGCGACGGGCGTGCCCTTCACCGACCACGGCGTGTTCTGGTACGGCGACGACAAACCCGCAGAATTCCCCCTGTACTGGCAGGCAGCGGCAACCGCAGGGCGTAGCGTCGGCATCGTAGGAACGCTGCATAGTTCGCCGCTGAGTGTTCAGCTTCCGGCCGGCGACGTTCGGTTCGCACTACCAGACTCCTTCGCCAGCGATGCCGACACCGTGCCGGCGTCTCTCCGCTCGCTTCAGAGTGCGAACCTGGCCATGACAAGCCAGAACAGTCGAGCGGTCACAGATTCGAGCCCGCTGTCCAGTTACCTCCGCCTGGCCAAAGCGTTGGCAAGTTCTGGGGTATCGGCGCGAGCGTTGGCGCCGCTCGGTCGGCTCGCCATCGAGGTGGCAACTCATCGGGTGCCCAAGGAGCGTCTGCGCTCGGGTCAGTTTCACCTCATGGCCGACCAGTTCGACCGCCTCTCCCGGTCGACCGACCCAGACCTGTGCGTACTGTTCTCCAATCATGTCGCTTCGGCGATGCACCGCTACTGGTTCACGGCCTTTCCGCAGGATTGGGACGAGCCGATCTATGACGATCTGTGGGTCGAGCGATTCGAGGATGAGTTGCCGTACGCTCTCCGGTCACTTGACCGCTGGCTGGATCGCTGGATGAGGTGGGCGCAGGACACCGACCGGACGCTCGTCGTCCTGTCATCCATGGGCCAGACCGGTGGTGCCGCCGTCGATGTCGACCAAACCCACGCTCTCGTACTTCGAAATCCGGAACTCTTTGCCGAGGCCCTCGGCCTACGAGGCCAATTCGAGGTCGCAAGTTCGATGGTTCCACAAATCACGTATCTACTGAAGGATGAACCTTCGGCCGTTGCGGCGACGGAGGATCTCGGCGCGACGGACGGGTCGATTCGTATCGACCGAAGGGGCAAAGCAGTCACCGTTGACTACTCGGGTCTTGACGCAGAAGACGAGAAGGTGCAGCTCGGTGGCGCGCTCTACACCGTCGCTGAAGCGGGTTTTGAGCTCATCGAAGTTAACGAGCATCGGGCCGCAATTCACGACCCGATCGGTTCGATCATCGTCTACAACTCGCCGACGGCCCATGTGCCAACCGAACCGACTGACTACTTGACGATCGCTCCGGCGATTCTGGAGGCGTTGGGTGTCGATCCGCTTCCGCACCACACCAAGTCAGGTTTGACCCTGTGATCGCTCGCCGTGCGCCTCTGGCGCTTGGTACTGCGACGATCGCCGCGTTCTTCGCTGCGGCACATGCGTGGACACTCGCTCCCAACCCCTATCCGGTTCTTGGGACCCAGCGGGCGATCTGGACGGTGCTGTTCGTCTCCTTGGTGCTGCTCGGGTCCTACGCGAGCGGCTTGCCCGAGCTTCCCACCAGTCGTCAGGGTGCAATCACGGCTGCCCTCGGCTCGGTAGCGGTCGGACTTCTGGGCGTGTCCTTTGTCCAGCTCCTGTTGGGTTCACCCCTCCTTCCTCGGGTTGTTCTGGGCGGTGTCTCGGCCGCTTTCGTACCGTGGGCTCTTCTGACGTGGCATGCCGAATCTGATCGCGCTCGGCGCAGCTCCATCCGGGCGCTCTTCGTGGGCAACGAGCAGGAGTTTGCAGAGCTGCAGTCGGATCTGGCGGGCGAGCTCGTTCCGGTCGATCTGATCGGTCGGGAACTCTTCGACGAGTCGTTCTCGGAGAAGGTACGGGACACCGGAGCCGACATGCTTGTGCTCGACATGGCGAGCCTTGCCAACCCTGCCATCGTCGCCGAGGTGTCGAATCTTCATCGCGAAGGGATTCGCGTTCGTACGGTGTCCCTTTTCGCCGAGGAGTTTCTGGGGAAGATCCCGATCGCCGATCTCGAACGTATGTCGCTGCTCTTCGACATCGGTGAGCTGCACAGGGCCACCTACGTCCGCTGGAAGCGGGTGGCGGATGTTGGAATCGGCGCACTCGTTCTGATCGTGCTGGCCCCGGCCGCGCTCCTCGTGTTGCTGGGGAACAAGTTTGGCAATCCTGGACCCCTTCTGTATCGACAGCCGCGCGTCGGCAAAGACGGCGAGGTCTTCCAGATCCTGAAGTTTCGATCGATGCGCCAGGACGATTCGGCCGAGACGACGTGGACTACCAGCGATGACCCTCGGATAACTCCGTTCGGATCCTTCCTCCGGCGCAGCCACCTTGACGAACTACCCCAAGCCTGGAACATCCTCACTGGCGACCTTTCCATCGTCGGACCGCGACCCGAACAACCCCACTACGTCGAGACGCTGAGTGAGAAGATCCCCTTCTACGACGTACGCCATTTGGTCCGCCCCGGCCTGACGGGCTGGGCCCAGGTCAAGTACCCCTACGGTGCTGACGAAGTCGACGCTCGAGAGAAGCTCCAGTTCGATCTGTATTATCTGCGCCGTCAGGCTCTTCGCCTCGACGTCCAGATCCTCATTCGAACCGTGCGGACGGTTGTGGGAAGGACCGGACGATGAGTCCACTGGTCTCGGTGATCATTCCCGTCCGAAACGAAGAACTCGATCTTCCGAAAGCGATCCAGTCCATCGCAGAACAAAGCTATCCACTCGATCAAATCGAAGTGATCGTTGTCGACGGAGACTCGACCGATCAAACCGAACTCGTGGCGAAGGACGCTCTAGCGGCCCTCCCGCTGCAGCGATATGAGGTGATGTCGAACCCGGGTGGAAACACCCCTTCGAATCTCAATCGAGGTCTGGCCTGGTCGAGGGGACAATTCATTGTGCGGGTAGATGCCCGCTCACATATTCCATCCGACTACATCTTGCGAACTACGCGCATTCTCGATAGAGAATCGGGCGTTGTCGTTGTCGGTGGGAGCCAAGTCGCAGTTTCACGGTCTCCTGCGACGCGGGACCGGGCGATCGAGTTCGCTCTGAACAATCCTCTGGCCATGGGCGGATCCAAGTATCGACGGGGAGCGGCGTCCGGGCCAGCAGACACGGTCTATCTCGGCGTCTTCCGAAGAACCCAACTCGTTGGCGCCGGCGGGTGGGACGAACACTTCTCGACTAACCAGGACTTTGATCTCAATCGTCGAATGGCGAAGATCGGAGATATCTGGTTCGAGTCAGCGCTGCCCGTTGCGTACGTCCCTCGTCGGACAGTCTCAGAGTTGTTCTGGCAGTACCACCGCTTCGGTCGATGGAAAGCGCACTATTGGTCACGGGTGGGGGAGCGCCCTCAGCCCCGCCAACTCCTGCTGCTCGCCGTTCCGCCTTTAGCGCTAATGGGTGCAGGCGCAATCGTCCCGCAGGTGCTTCGACGGTTTCTCCCACAAGCGGTGCTGGGTTTAGCCGGGCTCGGCGGCGTCGCCCTGCGGCGAGTCGGTCCGGTTGCCGCCTGGGGATGGACCATAAATCTGCTTATCGGTACAGGCTGGTGGTCTGGGGTCCTCCGCGGATTCCTGAAGGACGACGTCACATGAGCGTGGTGGTCGTCGATTGGCTTGGGCGCGGCGGTATCGCTCAGACCGCTGAGGTATGGGCGTCAACGGTTTGCCGTTACGGCGTTCCGGTGGAGCTGGTTTCCCGACCGGGTCGCGAGATCGCCGTTGACAGGCCCGGAAAACTGACCCGTGGCCCCCGCGGTGTGCAACACGCCGGGGTGGTGGCGGCCGCAGTCCGGGCCATCCGGCTCCGGCGGCCGCGATTGGTGGTCATTCACAGTTGGCTTCTTCCGGTCTCCGAATTGCCTGTCTATTTTGCCGCTCGTGCGGTCGGAGCTGAACTTGTGGTTGTGGCGCACAACCATGAATCCCACACGAGAAGTACCGGACTGGATATTGGACTGTCCAAAGCGTTGGGCATGGCCGATCGCGTGATCTGTCATTCGGATTTCGTCGCCAATTCGATTCGGTTGCCAAACACCACGTCCCTCAGCGTGATTCCGCACCCGAAGCCAGAAGGCCTTCTCCGCTTTGATATGGGAGTGGGCGCAGCAACGGACCGACCGACGTGCCTGCAGTTCGGAGTGCAACGAGGCACCAAGGACGTGACTCTGATTGCTGCGCTCGCCGATGAAAGATATGACCGGTGGAGCTTCATAGCGGCGGGGACCCTTGCGAATGCTCTGAAGCCGTCCAAGGGCTTGGATGTAAGAACTGGTTTTCAGTCGGCTGAATCGTTGGTAGCGATCGTGCGGCAATCCGACGCAGTCTTGCTGCCATATGAACGAGCTTCTCAGTCCGGCGCCGTAGTTCTCGCCCGCTGCCTCGGAGCGGTTCCGATTGCGTCTGCTGTCGGTGGTATTCCGGAACAGATCGACGATGGTGAGGATGGCATTCTCGTTTCGCCCGGTGCGGCACAGGGGGAGTGGGTTGCAGCTCTCGACAAAGCGGCGAACCCGACGTTTCGCAACCGCTGCGTAGAGCAGGGACTGAAGCGTATGGATCTCGAACATGAGCGATTCGCAAGGTTCGTCGAGGAGCTGGCCTTGGGCACGGCTGGGCGGCATGGTGGCCGTCGAGCTGACCGGGGGTCGACATACGGTCACATCGACTCCGAAAACCTCGGGCGACATGTCGGTGGGTGAGCATTCAGTGGCGGCGGTGCTCGTGGACTATCGAGCCGGCGAGTCGGTCCGAATTGCCATCGATTCCCTTTTGACCGGGAGCTTGGTTCCCGGTCACATCGTGGTTGTCGATAATGCGCAGGCAGGTTACGACTACCGAACGGAACGGCTCGCTGAGACATCGACCGAACTGCACGTGGTAGAGCCTGAGCAGAACCTCGGATTCGCCGAAGGTTGCAACGTGGGCGCCCGGGTGGCTCGCAAGCTCGGCGTCGAGTTGCTCGCCTTCGTAAATCCAGATGTGATCGTTGCTCCAACTGGTCTTGGTTCGCTTGTGCAATTCCTCGGTGACTCCCGATGGACGGCTGTAGCGGGAGTGCTCCGCCATGGCGGGTTTGACGGTCAGCCCTTTCTGGGAGGCCGCACCCGATTCTCGAAACGCACTGGCAAAGTGTGGCAGGAGCATGACCCACTGCCCGCCCCGACGGTCGTTGTTCCTTACCTTCACGGGGCTTTCTTTGTTGTATCGGCCTCAGAATTCTTCGAGGTTCAGGGGATGGACGAGAACTTCTTTCTGTATCGCGAAGAGGTCGACTTTTTCCTACGACTCGATCGTAGGTTTCCCCGATCGATTGCCATGATCGACAAGGTGGTTGCGGAACACTCGGGAGGGGTGACGACTGGGTCGGTTGCCTCGCCGCTACGGGTTGGCTTCATGTCACGCAACTATCAACTGCTGCGCCGTGCCCACGCGGGCTATTGGAGCCCACTGTGGTATCTGCGGTGGGTCAGCGTCGAGACGCTTGGCATCGCCATGAGCAAGGGACTGGCAGCCGCAATTCACCACGTACGAGCCTTTCACAGCCAAAGTGTCAGCGGTGTCGAACTCGCCCACAGATGGTCGGCCGCAAGGTAGCGATGACGGGTTCCGAACTGAAGAGCGTGGCGCGTCGATGAGGAACCGTTACCACCCGAGATTGGGATCGGCGGGGGAACGCCAGCCGCGCTTTGGTGGCTCGGTAGGTCACCAATGGTGCTCAAATCGGAAGCCTTGAAGCCGATTGAACATGATGGGAACCGGAGTGTCGTCGCGCCTTCCCGACGTTTCCGATCGCAGCCGACTCGCTGCACTGCGCGCTGCCCTCGGATTGGGCACCTCAATGATAGTCGTGTTGTCCAACGCCGTTACCGGAGTCGTTGTCTCTCAGATCCTTGGTCCTGAAGGGCGAGGTTCAATCGCAGTTGTCGTCGTCTTTGCTGCACTCACTCTCACGCTCGGCAGCGTGGGTATCCCCGAAGCGATTTCCACACGACACGTAGCCGGCGACGACCGTGCGTGGTCACAACTCCTCTCGCTCTCATTTCTGCTATCGATTCCGATCGCCGTAGTGCTGATACCGGTTGTCCTGCTCGTTGCCTCGACCGAGGCCGGCACGCCGGTCCGGTGGCAGCTGGCGGTGCTCGCCCTTTCTATGCCGTTGCGTTCGCTTGGGATCAGTGGGACGTTCGTTCTCCTCGCGAAAGGGCGGGTGTCGCTGCATCAGCTGCTTTCGGTCTCAGTTTCGGCCACGGTACTGATGTCCGTTCTCGGCGCACTGGCCCTTGGTTACCGCTCCACGGGCTCGCTCGGGTGGGCTGCCACAGTTGGTTCCATCGCTCCCTCGATCGTGCAGGCAAAGTTTGGATCGTCGGTGGGCTTCGCTCTCCCGACGTCGGACCTCGTTGCTCGGGCTCTCGGGTTTGGGGCAAAGAGTTGGCTCGGGGCGGCTGCAAACAACGCCAACCAGAGAGCGGACGTGCTGGTGGTCTCCTCCCTCGCAGATTCCGATTCGGTGGGTGTGCTGGCAAACGCCTCGAGCATGGCGTCGCTCGCCCTGGTGGCGGTTTCCGCCTTTGGACCTCGAGTGCGGTGGGCGATTGCCAAGAACCACCGGTCCGGGCTTCGCCGATGGCTCGGATTGGGAATCGGCATGTCGATCGCATTGGGGGTTCTTGGTTCCGTTGGTGCCTTTTACCTGTTCGGTACGATCTACGGAGCTGAGTTCGAATCGGGTCGTGCGGTTGCAGCAACTCTGGTCCTCATCGCCCCGCTCCTCGCATCCTCGAGATTCCTTGCGATAGTTGTCGCCATGAACGGCCTGCCCGGCAGAGTTGCCGTAGCCGAAACGATTGGATTCGGGATTGGAATTTCGCTGCTGATCGGCTTCTATTCGTCGTTTGGTCTCTGGGCGGTCGTCATTGGTTCGGTTGCCGGCTATCTCGCAGCTTCTGTGATCGAATGGCGCTCCGCCCGATCGTTCATCTTTGGAGGAGACGTGTGAATCCGCTACCTGAGTGCCGAATCTGTGGCGAAGAAGAAGGGCAGTGTCATGCTGCGCCGGAGACCATGTACGGAACCGGTGAGGTCTTCGAATATTTCGAATGCGCACAGTGCGGTGCGCTCTCCATCATCGACATCCCAGAGGATCTCAGCTCGCACTACGGAGGTTCGTACTACTCGATGGCGGCTGCGGGTCAACGTGACGTGCGTCGAGCGGTGAGGAGAGTCTGGGACCGGCTCTGCGCACTCAATACGGTGCGGTTGGGAGGACGGCTCGATTGGCTGCTCGGTCGGCTGCATCACCAACCGGCCATTTTGAGTTGGCCGGTCTTCCAGAGGGTCGGTCTGGCGGGTCGGATCCTAGATGTCGGCTGTGGAGCAGGCGTGCTCCTCGACCGGCTTGCGGACATGGGCTTTCGGAATCTCACGGGGATCGACCCGTTCCTGGACGAACGACTGGTTCGTGAGGGTCGGGTAACGCTGCGTCGAACGGGGATAGAGCAGATGGTGGGGACATTCGACCTTGTCATGTTCAATCATTCGTTTGAGCACGTGCTCGATGCCGACGCAACACTGGCGGCAGCCCGCGACCGGCTTGCTGTTGAGGGACGACTGCTGCTCCGGGTCCCCGTCGGTCAAGGTGTGGCATGGCGGAGGTTCGGGGTCGAGTGGGCTCAGCTGGACCCGCCCCGACATATCGTGATTCACACCGAGGCGAGTATCCGTGCGCTGGCCGAAAGAAACGGATTGGAGCTCGAGAACGTCTTCTACGATTCGACTGCGTTCCAATTCTGGGGAAGCGCACAGGTACAGAATGGGATAGCGCTGCAGTCTCCCAGCTCCCATGCCGTAGATCCGAGCCGGTCGACCATCAACAGAGAACAGATGGAGAAGTATCGCTCTGAAGCGGAGTCTGCGAACCAGCGGTCTGACGGCGATCAGGCCGGGTTTGTTCTGCGGCGAGCAAGCCCGTTATCCGCAGGCTCAGGTGATGTCGAGCATCCGTTGCAGGGCGATCTTTGACCATTCGGTGGTGTCAGGGTCGACCGTGATCTGGTTGACCACCTTGCCCTCGACCAGGTTCTCCAGCACCCACGCCAGGTGGGGGAGGTCGATACGAGCCATCGTGGAGCACGGGCACACCAGCGGATCGAGGTTGATCACGGTCTTGTCCGGATTCTCCTGCGCGATGCGATTGACCAAGTGAACCTCGGTGCCGATCGCCACGTTGGACCCGGACGGTAGTTCCTTCACCTTGTTCAGGATGTAGCTGGTGGATCCGAGGAAGTCGGCCGTCAGGCAGGTGTCGTGCGGGGCTTCGGGGTGGATGATCACGATGCCATCGGGGTAGTCCGACCGGAACTTCTCGACATGTTCGGGACGGAACCGCTGGTGAATCGTGCAGTGACCCTTCCACAGGAGGAATTTGGCCTCTTTGCACTCGGCCTCGCTGAGACCGCCGCGATCCTGACGCGGGTTCCACAGTTTCATCTGTTCAAGCCCGTATCCCATGGAGACACCGGTGTTGCGGCCCAGATGCTGGTCGGGCAGGAAGATGACCTTTTCGGCCTTCTGCTCGTTGAAGACCCACTCGAGCACGGCCCGGGCATTGCTCGAGGTGCAGACCGCTCCGCCGTGTTTGCCGACGAAGCTCTTGATGTCGGCGGATGAGTTCATGTAGGTGATCGGGATGATCGTGTTGATATCGATCGTCTCGCTCAACACTTCCCACGCCTCTTCGACCTGGTCCAGATTGGCCATGTCGGCCATCGAACAGCCGGCGTTCAGATCCGGAAGGATCACGACCTGGTCGTCGTTGGTGAGGATGTCGGCGCTCTCGGCCATGAAGTGCACGCCGCAGAACACGATGTACTTCGCGTGCGGGCGTTCCTGGGCGAGGACCGACAGCTTGAAGCTGTCGCCTCGGGCATCAGCGAACTGGATCACGTCGTCGCGCTGGTAGTGGTGGCCGAGGATGAAGAGGTCCTCACCAAGGGTCGCCTTGGCTGCAACGATCATCTGTTCGAGATCGGCATCCGACGCACCGGAGTAACGTTCGGGGAGTTTCCGTTGAATCCGCAGCATGCTGTTCAGTATAGGAGTCGCTGGCTTCAGCGGACCGGTCGAGAGTTCGGGTCGACTGCGGCTAGCAGCTTGGTTCGGGGAACGACGGCTCGCTCTGCCACCGGGAGGCTGACTCGGTCAGCCGTGCGGCGGTGACGAACTGTCCGTCGTTGCCGGCCATGCCAAGCAGATCACCGGAGGAGTTCAGGACGAACGTTCCGCGGGGGTAGCTGAGTCCAAGCGTTTCGTCCTCGGCGTCGAGGTTCTCGCCAACTTCGAAGCTGTAGATCAGTCCCTGCCGATCCTCGAACGACGTGATGCTGCCGGGGCGCAACGTGATTTCACCATCAGCGGCGATGCCGACCAGCGCGACCGGCACGCCGGGGCGGATCGTCGTGTTGGTGGCAAGTCCCAGTCGGGTCGCCAGTCGATCGGCGGGTCGAATGACGGCTAGGTCGTTGGGGTTCGAGATCCCGAGAACGTCGCCGGTGGTCAGTACATCTGAATTGCTCAGCAGCGGAATGTCGGCGTTCTCGACCGATACCAGGGGAGCGATGACCGTTCCCCCCTCGACCACGGCGCCGAAGGTATCGACCGGCGAACCGCAGGCGGCCGGTTCGTCGATTGCGACGATGGCCCCGGGCCGAAAACGCTCGACGTCGCCGGTGACGACGAGCGGTTCGTCGGTCGGGCGGATGGGGATGTCGACCGAGGCCATGGCGATGGTCTCGGGGGCCTCGCTCCGCTGATAACCCACGGCGGTTCCGGCCGACAGGGTGGTGAGCGCGACCACCACGGCGGCCACTACCAGCGCCGAGTGGCTTTTCTTCGGGCCGATCCGAATGTTCGAGTTCAGGCGACTTGAGATGGCGGCGACGGAACGGGTCTGGGCCTCCTTGGCCGGCAGTTCGAAGTCGCTGGTGCGGCTGCTCGCATCGGAGGTCTCGGCGACCGCACCCTTTTCGGCTTCTGTCGTCCGGGATGCGGTGCGACGTTTCGGCCGCGACATACCCGATCGAACCGGTGCGGGTTCGCTGCGCTGAACCGAGACGGCTTCCAGAAAGTCCTTGCCCTCCGGAACATCGGGTACCTCGAACGTCTCCGCGTCGGCCTCGGCGCGGATGTCCTGTCCACAGACCGGACAGCGGTCGACCGTCCGGGGCAGGATGTTCTGGCAGTTGGTACAGCGTTCCATTAAAAGCTCCGAAAGAGTCCCTCCTTGTCTTTCGGTTGAAGAACAGCCTGCGTTGAGCATTTCTACGGTGCTCTCTTTGGTCGCTGGTCGGTCTCCGCTGCGGTGCCCCGGGCACCTCCGACCGCCTCCGATTCGGTGACGAACCACTAGCATCGTTCCAAGTGGTTAAACGTCCTCCAGCTGGTTCGATACCTGATGCCCCCGGCTCCTACCAGTTCTACGACGCGGCCGGTCGGGTCATCTATGTCGGCAAGGCAAAATCGCTTCGGAGTCGGCTGAGCAACTACTTCCAGAACCCTCGAAACCTGCACGCCCGGACGGCGCAAATGGTGGCGACGGCCGAGCGGGTCGAGTGGATTCAGGTCGACACCGACGTCGAAGCGCTGATGCTCGAATACAACCTGATCAAGGAGCACCGACCCCGGTTCAACATCCGGCTGGTCGACGACAAGAGTTACCCCTATCTGGCGGTGACCGTCGGTGACGAATGGCCTCGCCCCCGAGTCATGCGGGGCAAGAAGCGTAAGGGCACCCGCTACTTCGGTCCCTACGGACATGCGTGGGCGATCCGCGACACCCTGGACTCGCTGCTGCGGGTCTTCCCGGTTCGTTCGTGTTCGGACAACAAGCTGGACCGTCACGCCAAGTTGGGTAAACCCTGCCTGCTCTACCACATCGAAAAGTGCTCGGCACCGTGCGTCGGCGAGGTGACCAAAGAACGTTACGACGAAATGGTCGCCGACCTGATCGAGTTCCTCGAAGGCGACACCGATCCCGTTCTCGAACGACTCCAGACCGAGATGGAGTCTGCAGCCCAAGAGCTCGAGTTCGAGCAGGCAGCGCGACTCCGAGACCGTATGGGCGCAGTGCGTCGAGCGATCGAAAAGAACCAGATGGTGGCCGAACGGACCGAGGACCTGGACGTCGTCGGTATCGCCGAGGACGACCTCGAGGCCTGCATCTTCGTGTTCTACGTGCGTAAGGGTCGGGTAACCGGCCGACGCAGTTTCATCATCGACAAGGTCGAGCCGTTGAGCGGGCCCGAGGTTGTCGACAAGGTGCTCGAGTCGTTGTACGACGAGGAACCGCTGCAGGGCATGCCCCGGGTGGTTCTGGTTCCCAACACGGGTTCGGAACCGGAGCTCTACACCGAATGGTTGTCGGTGTTGCGGGGTTCGAACGTCGAGATCCGTCAGCCGCAGCGGGGCGACAAGGTGGATCTCCTGGCCATGGTCACCAAGAACGCGGAGGAAGAGTTCACCCGACACCGGATGAAGCGAGCCACCGACCACAACGCCCGGGCCCGAGCCCTCAACGAACTGCAGGAGTATTTGGATCTCCCGGAGGCACCGCTGCGGATCGAGTGTTACGACATGAGCCACATGCAGGGCACCGACTATGTGGGTTCGATGGTGGTAGTTGAAGACGGACTGCCCGCCAAGAATCAGTACCGCCGGTTCAAGATCAAGACGGTCGATCAGAACGACGACTTCGCGTCGATGGAGGAGGTCCTGCGTCGCCGGCTCACCGCCTACAAGGTGGACAAAGGCAAGCCGATCGCCGAGCGGGGCAAGTTCCAGTACCCACCGCAACTTCTGGTAGTCGACGGTGGCAAGGGTCAGCTGAGCCGGGCGGTGAAGGTGCTCGAAGAGTTGGAGCTGGCGGAGGAAATCCCGTGTGTCTCGCTGGCGAAACAATTCGAGGAGATCTATCTGCCATACGAGTCGGAGCCGGTGCGTCTACCTCGCCAGTCTGAAGCGCTGTATCTGATGCAGCGCATTCGTGATGAGAGCCATCGTTTCGCTATCACCTATCACCGTCAGCTTCGGGACAAACGAATGACGAAGTCGGTGCTCGACGACATTCCCGGTTTGGGTCCGGTGCGTCAGAAGCGATTGGTGAAGGAGATGGGGAGTGTGAAGAAGGTGAAGCAGGCGAGCTTGGAGTCGTTGCAGGGTTTGACCTGGCTCCCGGACGCCGTCGCCCAAGCCGTGTACGACAAGGTGAGAGCGTGAGCGATCGCCCCGGCAGATTGGTGAGAGCGTGAGCGATCGCCCCGGCAGATTGGTGAGAGCGTGAGCGATCGGGTGCAGCAGGATTGGAACGACCACTCGCATTGGTGACAGTTTGCATCCTTGGGGTCATTTGGCTGACCTCGGTGGTTTGGGGGCTGTCGCCGTCCCCACAACGGGGAACTCCGGCACCAGCAGTCACTGGCCCGGAGCATGACCAACACCCTGGAGGTGTCGATATGACCATTCAACCATCAAACAAAGCCATCGAAGCGTGGGCCACGGAGCTGTCGAACGACTGGCCCGAACCGGACCGAACCGACGCAATCGAACTCATCAAGGCCGGCAAACTACGGGCCGTCACCACCAGCGGCGACCCCTCCCTCATCATCAACGAGGAAGACGACGAACTGATCGTCCGACTCCCCGCCGGCCCCACAGGGCTGATGCCGGGCAAAGTCGCCGACCTACAAGCAGCTTTCTCAGCGGCCCAACGGGCAGAGACTGACGCCCTACGCACCCTCGTCAGGTCCGAACCGTTCCTAGCGTTCGTCGCAGCCAAAACACATACCGAACAGGTCGACGCAGAAGGGTTCCAACAGTTCCCGGTGGAATGGGAAGAGGTCGTCGAAACCGTCGACATCGTGGTGCGGACAACTGACCGGTCGGCGAACTGGAATCTTTTGTATGGGGCGTGCGGTGAATAGCAGCACTCCGATCTCGGTTGCGTCCGAGGCGTGGATCACCGCCCGGTCAGCAACAAACAAAATCAAGTCCGAAGGGACCAGGCTCACCTACCGGAAACATATTCGGGCGGCGATCCGCTGCAACGGTGACATCCCGGTCGGTGACTGGTCTAGGGACGAAACCGACCGGTACGCAGGGTCACTGCTCCACCTGCACCCCAACACCCGGCATGCGAAACTGAACACGATCAAAGTGTTCTTCGACTGGCTGGTCAGAACGAGCGTCATCGAGTCGCACCCGTTCGCCCACATCGAGGCGATCTCGAAAGTTGACGCAGATCATCACCGGCCGGTTCGTCTCGACGTTCTCGAGGCGACTCTTGCAGTTTGTCGTCCGAAAGCGAAACTGATGATCCTGCTCGGCGCCCACATCGGGCTACGACGAATGGAGATAGCGAAACTCCGACGCTCCGACTTCGATACTCACGAACGCACCGTCAGGATCCTAGGGAAAGGTACGAAACGGGCGACACTGCCAATCACCGATGCGATCGTGGACGCTCTCGACGTGGTTGTCGCCAACTACTCGATCCCACCGACCGGGTACCTGTTCCCGTCCACTCATCGGAGAGGTGAACCGGTGCGACCATTGTCGGTGTACACCCGAATCACGGATGCGTTCTGGCGGGCCACCGGTGAACACGTGACACCCCATCAGCTCCGCTCGTTTGCCGCTACAACGGTCGCACGCCAACACGGGATACTCACAGCGCAACTGCTCATGCGGCACGCGTCAGCGACGACTACGGCCGGTTACGTGGATCTGGGGTACGAGGACATCCGAGCCCAGATCGACAGCACCTTCGGGTAGTTGCGGTCAGGCCGGTGGCGAAACCGCCTCAGCCGCCCACAGCCAACGTGCCAAACGATGCAGTGACACCCACCCCGAGCCGTTCTCAGCCTCGCACTTGTTTCGGA
>CALGOA010000077.1 GCA_937958015.1 uncultured Acidimicrobiales bacterium
GTGAAACGGCCGAGGAAGGCCAGACGAACCGTTCCGGTGGGACCGCTTCGGTGTTTGGCGATAATCACCTCGGCCATGCCGGCGTCTTGGGACTCGCTGTTGTAGATCTCGTCCCGGTACAGGAACATCACGGCGTCGGCATCCTGTTCGAGGCTTCCGGACTCTCGCAGATCGCTGAGCATCGGGCGTTTGTCCTGCCGCTCTTCCAGTTTTCGGTTGAGCTGAGCCAAAGCGATCACCGGACATTCCAACTCACGGGCGAGGATCTTCAGATTTCGACTGATTTCGGAAACTTCCTGCTGTCGGCTTTCACTGTTGGCCCGGCCACTCATCAACTGGATGTAGTCGACCGCCACCATGCCCAGTTCGCCGACGCTGCTCTTGAGGCGGCGGGCCTTGGCGCGGATCTCCATGATCGACGTCTGGGGGTGGTCGTCGATAAAGATCGGGGTCTCCGCCAGCGTGCCAGTTGCCGTAGCGATCCGGGCCCAATCGTCCTCCTGCAGGTTCCCCGTCTTGATCCGGGTGGAATCGACCCGGGCCTCAGAACAGAGGATCCGCTGGGACAACTCCAGCGCCGACATCTCCAAGGAAAACAACAACACCGGATGACCAGACTTTGCGGCGTTGGCCGCCATCCCCAGCAAGAACGCGGTCTTGCCCATCGCCGGTCGAGCCCCGATCACGTACATGGCATTCTTCTGCAAACCCGCCAACTGCTTGTCGAGATCGAAGAATCCGGTGGGCACGCCGGTGATATCGCCGCTCTGTTCGTACAACGCCTCGAGGCGATCCAGGTTTTCGCTCAGCAGATCCTTGATCTCGACTGTCGTACCGGTCAGGCGGCGTTGCCCGACCTCGTACATCAGGGCTTCTGCCTCGTCGATCATCTTGGCGACGTCGTCGGGGACGCCGTAGGCCATCTCGGCGATCTGATTGGAGACGTCGATCGCCCTCCGCAGTAGGGCCTTCTCCTCGACGATCCGGGCATAGGCGGCCGCGTTGCCAACGGCCGGCACGTCGCTCTGGAGCGTAAACAGGACACTTGGGCCACCGATCGCGTCGAGCAGGCCGGCGACGGTAAGTTCGCTACTGACCGTTACCGGGTCTACCGGTTCGCCCGTCGCATACAACGTGGTGATCGCCGAGTAGATGTGACCGTAGGCCGGCCGATAGAAGTGTTCGGCGTCAAGAATCTCGACCACATCGGTGATCGCCATCTTGTTCAGCAGCATGGCACCGAGCACGGATCCCTCGGCCACGAGGTCGTGGGGAGGTTGTCGCATCTGGGTTTCTCCGGCCATCACACCATCCAAGCAGCAAACGCCGGTGGAAAACTACGCCTCTTCCCGTGGGAAAAGTGGTGGAAATCCCTATTTACCGGGAGAAACAGCACATCCACCGGTCCTTGGAGGACCGGTGGATAACACTGATTCGTCTTCAACTGAGCCAAAGCTCGATCAGGCCGCAACGACCTCGACAGTGATCGGGAACTGCACTTCGGAGTGGGGCGAAGCCATCACCGTGTGGGTGCCGATTTCCTTCAGATGATCATCGGAGATCATCTTGCGATCCAGCTCGACGCCGGTTTGCTCTGCAAGGGCAGCAGCGATCTCGGAGGCGCTCACGGACCCGAACAGCTTGCCGTCGGCCGAGGCCCGGGCAGTGATCGTGACGGGCTTGGAGACCACCTGAGTGGCGATCTCTTCGGCGGCTTCGCGATCCTTGGCGTTCTTCTGGCTCCAGGCCCGACGCATAGCTTCGGCCTGGGCTTCGGTGCCCGACGAGGCCTTCATGGCCTTGCCGGTGGGAATGAGGTAGTTACGGGCGTAACCGTCAGCTACCTCAACAACGTCGCCACGACGGCCGACGTCCTTTACTTCAGCGTGGAGTACGACCTTCATTACTCGGTACCTTCCTCAACGGTCTCGGTTGCCTCAACCGGCGCCTCTACGGGCTCGGCTGCTTCAACCTCGACACCCTCGGGCAGTTCGGTTTCTTCGGTCCGCTCGTCACGATCCTCATCACGGGGTCGACGGGGTCCGTCGCCACGATCGGAGCGGCCACGACGCTGGGTGGTGACCCGGCTGGTGTAGGGAAGCAGGCCCATCTCGCGGGCGTTCTTGACGGCCCGGGAGATCACCCGCTGCTGCTGTACATCGTTGCCGTTAACTCGACGACCCCGGATCTTGGCGCGATCGGACATGAACCGCTTGAGCAGGTCCACGTCTTTGTAGTCGACGTATTCGATCTTCTCGCTGGAGAGAATGCTGATCTTCTTCTTGCCCCGACGCTTGCTGTCCTTGGGGTTCCCGCGCTTACGGGATGCTTGGCGTGCCATTAGAACGGCTCCTCATCAGGGTTATATGCGGGGGGTGCGTCCTGTCCGCCACCACCGAAGTCTCGGCCCCCAGATTGATTGCTGTAATTTCCGCCGCCCTGGTTGGAGTAACCCCCACCACCACGGTTCTGGCCACCCTGACCGCCGCCGCCCTGACCGCCATCGTTGCGTTCATTGCGGGTGATCTGAGCGGTTGCCCATCGCAGGCTGATGGCGACATCGTCCGCGACGATCTCGACCTTGGATCGCTTCTCACCGTTCTGGGTCTCCCAGCTGCGCTGGTCGAGCCTTCCCGTGATCGTGACCCGGGTGCCGCGACCGACGGTCTCGGCGACGTTGGCGGCGAGTTGGTTCCAACAGCTGATGTCGAAGAAAGACACCTGCTCTTCCCACTCGCCGGACTGGCGGTTCTGCCAGCGACGGTTTACTGCAACGCCGAAGCTTGCGACCTGTGACCCACCAGCGGTGAATCGAACCTCAGGTTCGCGGGTTGCGTTGCCGGTGACAGTCACCGAGTTATCTGTGGCCATGAGTTTTCCTCTCAGGCAGTGACTGCGGCGAGACCACGACGGTGGGCCTCAGGCAATGGCAGTCTGATGAACTTGTGGCGGACGACATCGTCCGCGAGTCGCAGGGTCCGGTCGATCTCGTCGAGAGCGTTCGGCGATGCGATTTCAAGCACGACGTAGAAACCTTCCCACTTGTGCTTGATCTCGTAAGCGAAGCGGCGAACGCCCCACTTGTCAACCTTCTCTACCGATGCGTTGGCCTCTTCGGCCTGCGCGGTGATGCGGTTGATGGAAGTCTGCACCGCGGACTCGTCTAAGTCAGCGGAAAAAATGATCATCAGTTCGTAGGCTCGCATGTGAGCAACCTCCCTACGGACCCGGACTGCTCCGGGGCCCCAAGTTGGGGCAGGGTGAATAAAGCTCTCTGAGGTTACCGCCGCCAAGGGGCCAGTTCCTCTTGTCAATCCGATGACCACCACGACACCGGCTGACGCCCTCGACCGTTAGCCGTCGGGTTCGTCCGACGACGGCGGTGCTGTGGTTGGTGGCGCCGCGGTTGTGGTGGGCGCAACCGTGGTCTCGGGGGGTTGGGTCGTTGGGGGGACCGTCGTTCCCTCGCCCTCGGCCGGTGGTTGTGCGCCATCGTCGGGCGGCTCGGGCTGTGAGTCCACCGGAGCCGGAATGCACTCGACGACAGCGGGGTCTACCGCTTCTTCACCCGGAGCCGGGCAGGGAGGGATCGTGGTGGAGATCGACAGCTCGGAGTTACGAACCCGCCCGCCGAAGTCGTCACTGGTCGGAAGTTCGTCACACGGCGTCTCAAGGTCGGCGGTGGCGCGGGTCATGAACTCCGCCCACATCTCGGCAGGGAAGTCGCCGCCATGGACCTCGATGCCTCGGAAGTCGTTCATGAATCGAGGTTCCTCGCCCGGCGCACCCGGGTACCCCATCCAGACCGCAGCCGTGAGGTCGCAGGTGAAACCGACGAACCATGCGTCTCGTGCATCCTGGGTCGTTCCGGTCTTGCCAGCTGCGGCCCGGGCGATCTGGGCGTTTCGTCCGGTTCCCTCGTTGACCACCTGACTCAGTGTGTGGTTCACCTGACGGGCGATCTGAGCATCGAGCACCTGCTCGCCGCTGCGTTCGGAGTCTTCCTGGCAGACACCGTCCACCGGGTAATAACACAACACCCGGCCGTCCGCGGTCTCGATGCGTTCGATCAGGACCGGGGCCATAGCCATTCCCTCGCGCTCAAGCGTGCTGTAGGCCGATGCCATGTCTTGAACCGATACCTCGCCGGAACCGAGCACGAGGGCGGGGACCGCGGGCAGTTCCGCAGACACGCCGAGTTTGTTGGCCATCTGCACGACCTGGTCGGGTCGGGTATCGATCATCAATTGGGCGTAGACCACATTCGATGAGACCCGCATGCCGTCCACCAGGTCGCGGTATCCCTTGTTCGAGCCGCCACCCCGCACCCGCCACACGCCGCCATTGTTGGCGCCTTCGATCTCGATCACCGATGGGGCCGAATACAAGGACAACGCCGAGAAACCCTGCTCCAACGACTCGGCCAACGCAAAGGGCTTGAACGACGAACCGGGCTGGCGACCCGAGCCACCTCCGTCACGGCCCAGTGCAAGGTTCACCTGGCTGGCGGCGAAATCGGTGCCGCCCATCATGGCTACGACCCGGCCAGCGGAGTCGATGGCGACGATCGATGCCGTTGGGTTGTCTGGATCGTCGGGCGGAAGTTCGTTCACCACGGTCTGGTACGCATGCCGCTGCAGGTCGTGGTCCAGGGTGGTGTAGACCCGGAGCCCTTCGGTGTAGATCGCGCCCTCGGGGTAGATCTCGGCCAACTGTTGGCGCACGGCCTCCACGAAGTACTCCGAGCCAAACTCCGAACCCGTGACCTCGCCCAGACCGACCCGGCTGACCGCGGGAATGATGGTGTTCAGGGTTCGACGGTCGGCTCGTTCAGCCTCGAGACCGGTGATGTAGCCATCTTCGAGCATGCGGCGCAGCACGGTGGAACGACGACGTTTGGCCTCTTCGGGGTTGTCGCGAGCGTCGGCACTTTCCGGAGCTCGAATCAGCCCGGCCAGGTAGGCCGAATCGGCGAGACTGAGTTCCTCAACGTTCTTGCCGAAGTAGGCCTGCGACGCCGCGCCGATTCCGTAGGCCCCACGACCGAAGTAGATGAGGTTCAAATAGTCGGTAAGGATTTTTTCCTTACCGGCTCGCTTGTCGTCGGCGGCCTCGCGTTCAAGTTTGATCGCCAGAGTCGCCTCGCGCACCTTTCGGGTGATGGTCCGTTCCGGCGTGAGGAAGCTGTTCTTCACGTACTGCTGGGTGATGGTCGAACCACCCTGGGTTCCGCCGTATCGGATGTCCTGATAGAGCGCCCGAGCGATGCCGTACGGGTCGACGCCTTCATGATCGAAGAAGTCCTTGTCCTCGGCGGCGATGACGGCGTTGATGAAGACGGGCGGGATCTGATCGTAGGTGACGACCTCGCGATCCTCGACCGACGCCAACGTGGCGGTTGCAACGTCTCGAGTGCACTCACCACTTCCCCGGATCTCCGAGGTGCAGATGAACGTTGTCTCGTTCAGGTCCGGCGCTTCGAGCTCGGGCAGCTGAATGGTGGTGGACAGAACCATCACCGCCGACGCCAACGCACCACAACCGGCCAGGAACAGAAGCAGCAACGGACGACGAATACGCCACAGCGGGTTCCGGTGCCGGTTCCTCGGCGGGCGGGGGGTGAGTAGGAGATCTAACACAGCGACCGATAGTTGTAGCCGAGTACGGAAGCGGTGCGACGTCGCGACGCTGCGACCAGCCCGTTCATCAGCTCAGCAGCCGACGTCTCGCCACGTCATCGATCGGAAATGACTCTCGTAGGTGATTCCACCAGCAGGCCCGGCAGACCTCGACCCGAAAGCCCCGTGTGGGACGACCCCGGCGACGAAGCTGCTGCATCTCGCGGAGATCGGTTACACATCGCCCGCCTCGGGGCAGTCCGACCCCGAAGGCGAACGTGACCATCACCAGTTCGTCGGCCTCACAAATGGGGCAGGGTTCCGACAGCTCGACGGCGTGGTGGCGGGCCACCCGTTGCAGTTCGGACTGGGCGTCACACACATCGAGCCGGTCTTTACGTCCATCGAGAACTGCGTCGACCACGCGCTGCTTCGCCAACTTGTAACTGACGACGCCAGGACTGGACGTTCGGAGCGAACTTCCCACGCTGCGGATCGTACCGGGATGGTCGCAAACCCTGCGAACCAGCGGGGTGGCGAGCGACACAGGCCGGTAACAAACGCCGATCCAATGTTCTTAGTCGAGTGAATCCAGAAAGGCCTGCGCCTCGCGCACCGCATCATCGCGACCCAAGGGTCCCGATGTGATGGCCACCGATTCGAGATGGTCGATCGTGCGCCCAACCAGAGGTCCGGGATCGAGTCCGAACAACTCGAGAACGTCGCCGCCCGAAAGAGGTGAGCGCAGTAGCTCGGCCGGTTCGTTCCGATGGAGGTGTTCGATCGCTCCGACGAAACGATCGAGGTAGTCATCATCCGTCGACGCCAGGATCCGATCCCGTTCCACCACCCGACGAATCTCGCTGAGTCCGGGTCGAAGAAGCTGGCGGCGCAGGCCCGGGCGGTCATCGGGGTCAGCGAGGTCGGTGTTCACCAGCATCGCCAACTCCCGACGTCGATCGTTGGACACCTTCAGGAGGGTGGAGAGGTCGTCGATGTCGACGCCGGTGAGCACACACAGCGCGGCCCATCGAACGGCGGGGTCTGCCACGACCGCCATGCTCTCGACCGCATCGGCGACGGTCCCGAACGACGGCAGCGGCGCACGGTCCAAGGCCGCAGACAACACCCCGGTCGTCCACAGGAATCGAAGACCGGGGCCGGGGTCGGGCAGTGAGAGCAGGCGATCAAGCTCGCCGAAGATCCGTTCACCCGAGACGATCTCCATCCGATCCGCAAGTTCACGGGCGGCCTGAACGATCGACGGATCGATTTCTAGCCCGAGGCGAGCTGAGAAGCGGGCGGCTCGCAGCATCCGCAACGGGTCGTCGGCGAATGACACCTCAGGCGACAGCGGCGTCCGGAGCATCAGCGCCCGCAGATCATCGGCTCCGCCGTAGGGATCCTCCAAGCGACCGGTCACGGTGCTCCGAGCCATCGCATTGATGGTGAAGTCCCGTCGACTCAGGTCGGTCTCGAGGTCGTCGCCAAACCCAACGATCGGCTTGCGGCTGTCCTCGTCGTACAACTCGCTCCGGTAGGTGGTGATCTCCAGGTCACGACCGAACACCGTGGCGCCGATCGTTCCGAACCGCTCGCCCTGGCGCCAGACCGCGGTAGCCAACGGCTCGATCAGCTTCAACACGTCGGGCGGGCGGGCGTCGGTGGTGAGGTCGATGTCGTCCTCGGCCGAACTGAGCCCGAGCAGCCAGTCCCGCACGGCACCACCAACTACGTAGAGCTGATGACCTGCCTCGGCGAAGATCGCCCCGACCTGCTGTGCAGCTTCGGGAACCGAATCGAGCTCAGCCATGTTCGGGACGGAGAACGTGCAGTTCCTTCGCGTTTGCGACCTCAGCCAGTCCCCGTTCGCCACCGGTGGCCTCCTCGGGGCGGTAGGCGTGGTCGACCGCCACCGCGGCAACCGCACCGGCACAGTCCGAAAGTGCGTCGACGTCGTAGCCACCTTCGAGAAACAACAATCGGCGACCCGCCGGGACACAACCCATGAGAATCCGGGATGCGTCGGCATAGTCACCCGAACTCAACCCGAGATCGGTGATCGGGTCGGCGCGATGACCGTCGAACCCGGCAGAGATCAACAACCAGTCCGGGGCGAAACGTTCGAGTCGGGGAACGACCACCTCTTCGATCGCCGTCCGGTAGGCGGACCCAGAAGTTGCAGCCGGCAACGGCACGTTGACCGTGGTGCCCAGCCCGTCGCCTCGGCCGGTCTCATCCAGAGCACCGGTGTACGGGTACCACGGGTACTGGTGGAGGCTGACGAAGAGAACGTTCGGATCTTCGTAGAAGATGTCCTGCGTTCCGTTTCCGTGGTGAGCGTCGATGTCGACGATCGCCACCCGCTCGCCACGGTCGGCGAGGAACCGGGCCGAGACGGCCACGTTGTTGATGAGGCAGAAGCCCATCTGTTTCTCGGACAACGCATGGTGGCCGGGGGGCCGCACCACCGACCAGCCGGCATCGGCCTCACCGGCATCGAGTCGCCGAATCAGTTCGAGCCCGGCGCCGGCGGCCACCCAGGCGGCGTCCGAGGACACTTCGTTCACGATGGTGTCGGGATCTATTGCGCCGCCACCCTGCATACACAACATCTTCAATCGGTCGAGCAAGTGGCCCGGATGGATCCGCTCTACGGCCTTCCGATCGGCGGGGGGCGCCTCGATCCAGGTGACCGCTTCATCGAGCCCCGACCGATCGATTCCACGACGAAAGGCGTCGAGACGAGCCGGTCGCTCCGGGTGGTGGGGACCGGCGTCATGCAGCCAACACAGATCGTTCGTGGCAAGTAAAAGGGACACCACGCACCAGAGTACTGCGCAACGGCCCCCGGGAGGAATGAGACACTACCCTTGAGCGGTAGTGAGTTCGGCTGCAGTTCCCTCGTCTGCCTCAACTCCCGGCGGCCCTGTTGTGGTCGGTGGGTTGAGTACGTCGCGGGTGCGGGTAAGTAGCTGGCAGGGCGGCCAGGGTGTCGCCCTCGTGGGCCCGGGCCGGGTCTCGATGTTGCCGTCTGCGAACGATCTTCAACTGGTGGTCAACCGAATGGTCGAGCGGGGCGTCCAACGAGCTGTGACCCCGGCGCTTTCCATTCGAGATGCCCAGCCCTTCCTGAGCGCTGGTTTCACGATTCACGAACAGCTCCACCTGCTCGCTCTGGACCTGCGCGAGATGAACCACCATCGGAGCCACAACTTCGTCGGTCCAATGCCCGAGGGCTACCAGATTCGGCCCGGCCGGCGCTGGCACGAACAGGCGGTGATCGAGGTCGACAGTGCCGCATTCGAACCGTTCTGGCGGTTCGATCTAGAGGCCTTGCGGGAGGCCAAACGGGCTACCCCTCGGCACCGGTATCGAGTGATCACGAATGCTGACGGTGTGCAGGGGTATGCAGTCACAGGACTCGCAGGTCAGAGGGGGTATCTGCAGCGCTTGGCAGTGCGTCCCAACAACGAGGGCCGAGGCCTTGGGCGCATCCTGATCGAGGATGCGTTCCAGTGGCTCCGGCGGCGTCATGCGATCCGAATCATGGTCAACACCCAGGAGCGAAACCAGCGGGCATTGGAGCTCTACCGCAACGTCGGATTCGAGCCCGAACCGAGTGGTCTGGTGGTGCTCGAATGGCGCCGCTGACCCTCAGGATTCTGACCCCGGTTTTCGTTCTACTTCTGCTTCTCTCCGCAGCCGATCCGGCCAGCGCGCAGGACGACCCGCCAGCAGACGGATCCGCAGAAGAGGTCGGCGAACCCGAACCAGCGGCCGACCCCGAACCGGTCGAAACCGGCGACCCGACCGAACCCATCGGTTCGCTTCTGTTGATCAACCAGAGCGCATCGGTTCCCTCCGATGGTGAACTGCAGGTCACCCTCGACTGGACCGGCGAGGTTCGAGAGGATCTCGCCATCAGTGTTCTGTTCCATCAGAGGATCGAGACCGAACGCGACGTTGGTGCCCCCTCGTCCTCAATTCTGAACCGACGGGCGCCGGTGGCGATGACCACATTGCCCACCGATCCCGACGGGAACCTGGTCCTCACCGTGCCCGTGCGATCGGTGTCGCCAGCCGAGAACGACCGGGTCTATCTTCCGGGCCCGGGCGTCTACCCATTCACGGTTGAGGTCCGGTCCACCGACGGGCTGGTGTCGTCGGTTTCCTCCAACCTGGTTCGTCTTCCCCAGGACACCTCGACGCTCGAAACGATCGACCTGGCTGTCATCCTCGCCCTCTCCCCCGCCGACGGCCTCGACCTGTCCGACGGGATTCTCTTCCTGTCGAGTTACCCCGAAATTCCTTTCACGATTCAGGTCGACGGCGGCGTACTGACCACCCTCGAATCCGAACCCGCGCTGGCCGAGCAGTTCGCTGCCGCGGCCGCCGGTCGACCCGTTCTGAGCGATGCCGGGGTCGACCTCGATCCGTCCGCGCTGGCCGAGATCGATCAGGGTCGTTTCTTCTTCCAGGCGAAAGATGCCACGGCCAGTCGGATCGCCGATTTGGGTCTGACCCCTTCGGCCGAAATCCTGATGTTGTCATCGGTGCTGACGGCACCGGGGGCCGAGTTGTTGGCATCGGCGGGAGTGCAGGCGGTGCTGACCACCAGTTCGATCGAGGTCGGTACCGGCACCATCTCCACCTCGAAGGCACCGATTCAAGTGATCCAGCCCGACCGGCCACTGAGCGAGGAGCTGTCGGCATCGGCACTGGCAGGGTTCGTGGCGACCGACATCTACGAGCTGTACGCGCGCCTGTCACTGCGAGCCGACCTCAACCGAACCTCGGTGATTCTGGGCGGCGAGGGGGCTGCGGTGTTGGACTCGCAGTCACTCGATTCGTTTCTCGCCACGCTCACCGAAGAGGGTGCGCTACGGCCGGTCTCACTTCTCGATGCGGTGAACGGGTTACCCCGCAGCCCATTGCAGCCGGCTGAACGTCCCGAGCAGAACCTGCTGGACAGCGGCGAGGCCATCGCCGAACTCCAGCAACTGGCCGAGACCAGCCGGTCGTTCCGCGGAGTCGAGAACCGGAGCCTCGAACGGCTGCTGGTCGACTCGCTGAGCCGAACCCGCAACCCGGCCGACCGGGCCCGGGCGATCAACCGGGCGAAGTCCGAACTCTTGCTCGACCTCGCCACGATCAGCCTGCCCGCTGCGCAGTCGCTCACGCTGGCTGCGGTGGAAGGACCGCTGCCGCTCACGATTCAGAACAGCGCCGACGGTTCCCGCCTGGTCCGACTGGAGTTCCGTGGGGACCGGGTTTCGATCGCCGAAGACGGCGACGTAATCACCGTCCCCCCCGGAGAGACCACGATCGATCTTCAGGCCACCGCTCGTGCGCTCGGCGTGTCCACACTCGAGGTCACGGCGCTCACTCCCGACGGGCAGCGAGTACTCTCCACGAGCCGTTATGAGATTCGTTCCACCGCAGTTCCCGGTCTTGGCTGGGCTATCTCCGGGACTGCCCTGGCCTTCCTGCTGTTGTGGTGGCTACGGAACGCCCGCAAGTCGGGTCCACGCCGCCAGCACCTCGTGGGTGTTCCAAAGGATGTCGGCTCGGCCGAAACCCCCAGTGCGGGTCGCGGTATCGCGGCCGACGCTGTGGAGGCCCTGTGAATGATCTCTGGTCAGGCGCAGAACCCGAACCACCGACGGGGGCCCGAATGACGGTGCCGTATCGAACTCCGGTCGCCGGCGAGCTTCTGGCGAATCGTTACGAACTTGGCGAGCACATCGATTCCGGCGGTATGGCCGAAGTGTGGGAAGCCAAAGACCACACCCTCGGTCGAACCGTGGCGGTCAAGATCCTCCATGCCCACCTGGCCCGAGATGCGGCGTTCCTGCGCCGCTTCCGGCGCGAGGCGATCAACGCCGCCCGACTCCAACATCCCACGATCGTGGCGATCTACGACGCCGTCAGCTTCGATGGCCTCGAGGCGATCGTCATGGAACGAATCGAGGGGCGCACACTTCGATCGGTTCTGGACCAACACCCGAAACTTCCCGCCCGAGACGTGGTGGACATGGGCCGCCAGATCGCTCAGGCGCTACATGTCGCCCATCAGGCGGGCGTGGTCCATCGCGACATCAAACCATCGAACATCATGTTGTGTGAGGACCGGAGGATTCGGGTCACCGACTTCGGTATCGCCAAGGCCGGGGAAGACACCGACCTCACCCGTACGGGAACCCTTCTCGGCACCGCCAAGTATCTGGCCCCCGAACAGGTGTTGGGCGAGGAGGTCGATGCCCGTTCAGATCTCTATGGATTGGGCGTGGTTCTGTTCGAGGCACTGGCTGGGCGGCCCCCCTTCGACGAGGGGAACGACTACGCCACCGCCCAGGCTCGCATCATCTCGAACGCACCCCGGCTCTCGCAGTTTCGACCCGATCTACCCGCCACATTGGATCGCCTGATCGAGCGACTTCTTGAACAGGAACCCGACGACCGGCCGGCATCGGCGGAGGAACTGGCGGTGTCGTTGTCATCGATCCGGATCGACAGCGAAGAACTCAACCACTCCCCCGGCGGTCCGGTCGACATGACCACCATCGACCTGCGCGGTGCCACGATGGCCACAACATCCGAGACCGACCTCGCCGGTGCCGTGGCGGGCCTCTCGACCCCAGCAGCGGCTCCGCTGATGGCCCCCGATGGCACGTCGTACATGTATCCGGCTGGTAACGACGAAGACCACGAGTTCGCCGAAGAGGACGAACCCGCTGCCCGGCGCATGCCGTCAATCGGGACCATGGTGGTGATCGTGCTGATGGCCGGATCGTTGGCTACCGCAGCGTTGTTGTTCGACCGCTTCGGTGACGGCAACGGCACGGGCGACGCCGGTCAAAACGAATCCGAAGAGCCCGGGTTGGACCTGGGTGACGAGGGCACCATCTCGCTCTCACCGGTCCAGGACTTCGGGCCGCCGGTGATTGCCATTGGATTGGCCGTCGATCCGCTGGGAGACCAAACCGAGAACGACGAACGGGCTGGTTTCGCCATCGACGGCGACTCCGGCACGGCGTGGTCCACCGAGAAGTACTCCAAACCAGGTTTCTCCGACGTCAAGACCGGTGTGGGATATCGCATCGACTTCGCCGAGCCATCGGTTCTCACCCGACTGGTGATCAGCTCACCCACATCGGGATGGAGCGCTCGCATCTTCGTCGGCGACACCGCACCAGAGGGTCCCGAGGGTTGGCAGAGCGGACCGTTCGAGCTCACCGAAATTCAGGGTGATGGTGAGGTTACGTTCGATGGTGTCACGGGATCCCATCTGTTGATCTGGTTGACGTTCGAGGGCACCACGCCAACCGAGCTCGACGACGGAACGATCGAAATCCAGAACCGGTTCGAACTCACAGAGGTCACGATCGAGTGATCGAGGACCCAGCTCGACAGAAGGCGCTGGTGGAATCGGCCCAGGCCGGTGACCGCGCGGCGATGAACCGTCTCCTGGAGACTGAGTACGACCGCATCTACGCGGTGTGTCGGCGGATCATGGGCAACGATGCCGACGCAGCCGATGGATGTCAGGAAGCCCTGATGGCGATCGTTCGAGGACTGGGCCGGTTCGACAACCGATCCAAGTTCTCCACCTGGGCCTACCGGGTCGCCACCAACTCCTGTCTCGACGAGATTCGACGCCGCAAGCGTCGGCCCGTGCCCTCCGACGAGGTGATCGACGCCGCCTACACCGGCCAGTCGCACGATTCACAGACCACCGACCGAATGGTGGTCACGGCAGCGCTGGACCAACTCGCCGATGATTTCCGTCTGCCGCTGGTGCTGCGCGACATCGTGGGCTGCGATTACAGCGAAATAGCCAGCCTTCTCGACATTCCTCCCGGGACGGTTAGAAGCAGAATTGCCCGGGGCAGAAAGCACCTTTCCAAGATGATCGGGAACCAGAACGACTCCCCCGCCGTCATAGAACCGAAACGTCGTCTCGATGAAGGACGGCCACCACTCCAATGACAAACAACTCCCCCAACCTTCCAATCGAACCCGACGAGGTCGACGCCATAGACGAGCAGCTCTCCGCTCTGGCCGATGGTGAACTTCACGGCGATGAGATGGTCGACCTCGAGCAATACGCGGTTGACGCCGACACCACGCTCGAAAACCTCCTGCACCCGATCGAGTCGGTTCGGTCCAGCCTTTCTGCCACCCTCGACGAGCCCGCTCCCGCCGCAAATCGAATGGCCCATCTTTCCGCTGCGTTGGATCAGATGGACTCCCCCGAGGTGGCCAGCCTGGCCGCCGCCCGCGTCGACCGTAGAAGCAGCGAACAAGCCCAACTGGAAAAGTCCCAGCGACTCAACCAGCGGCTCCGGCGGCTCTCCGCTGTGGCAGCAGCGGTTGCGGTTTTGGGAGGCATCGGGCTGTTGGCCCTACAACCCCGCGGCGGTGACGACACTGCGGCGGTCGGTTCAGCCGAAAGCGACGACGCCGCGAGCGACGACGGTGCCGCCAGTTTCGACACCGAGGCCGCCCGTGAAAACGAGGCCAGCGCGACAACCACCACCCGTTCGTTCGACGACGACGACGCCATGTCGGACGAAGACGACGGCGCCATGTCGGACGACGCTATGGAAGGTGACGCAATGTCGGACGACGCGATGGAGGAGGCCGATCCGGCCGCGGTGGATCTGGCTGAGTCGCCAACTCTTTTCAGCGTTCCCGACGACATCGAACTTCAGGGGTTGAACCTCGACGAACTCGCCGCAGTGGGTGATTCGACTGTGGAACAGCTGCGAACCGACGCCGAGGCGAACGAACTGCAGTGTCCGGTTGAGGCGTTTGCTGCCGACCAGAACTCGATCGGTATCGATCGGGCCATTCTGGTGGAGCAGGCGGGTGAACTCTTCGAACTGGTCGTTCTGGCCGATGAGCAACTCTTGGTGTTCACAATCCCCGACTGTGTTCTATTCGACTGACGGCGTCGGACTTCGATACCATCCACCGCTGTGGAACCGATGACTGAGACCACCGAAGCCGACGACGATTGGGCTGGTCGCGCTACCGCAACCGTCGTTGGTTACGTCGACACCGTCAGATCGGCCACCACCGGCAAGGCGCTCGTCGCATCACGTATCGCCGTCTATGCGGTCGCTATGGGCCTGATCGCGCTGGTCATCGGCATCATGCTCCTGATCGTGCTGGTTCGGTTCGTCGGCGCCATCTTTGCGGCGATCCTGCCGTTCGTGGAACCCGGAGAGATCTGGCCCAGCTATCTGCTGCTCGGAACACTCTTCCTGTTCGGCGGATGGTACGCCTGGCGCAAACGGGGCAAGTAAGCCTTTGGCCGCTCGTGCGGCTGGAAGATACTGGGTTCGGTCGCTGTTAGATCCTTTGGGCCGTTACGGTCCATCGACACACGCAACCAAATCGAAGGAACTTCCATGAGCGAGTCCAGTGACGTCCGAGACGTAGCCATTATCGGCAGCGGACCGGCCGGCCTCACCGCAGCCATCTACACCGCCCGAGCTTCGTTGGAACCGCTGGTGATCGAGGGCGAACCGTCGTCAACGGGCGACCAGCCCGGCGGCCAGTTGATGCTGACCACCGAGGTGGAGAACTTCCCGGGATTCCCCGACGGAATCATGGGCCCCGAACTGATGATGAACTGCCGCGCTCAGGCGGAACGATTCGGAGCAGATCTGCGGACCGAGAAGGTCACCAAAGTCGACCTCTCCGCCCGACCCTTTTCCATCTGGGTGGGTGATCCCGACGCAGCCGAACCCACCTACCAGGCTAAAGCCGTGATCATTTCCACCGGCGCCAAGGCGTTGATGTTGGATCTCCCGAATGAGCAACGGCTCATCGGCCGCGGCGTGTCCACCTGCGCCACCTGTGACGGGTTCTTCTTCCGGGACGCCGACATCGCCATCGTTGGTGGTGGCGACTCGGCCATGGAAGAAGCGAACTTCCTCACCAAGTTCGCCAAGTCGGTCACCGTAGTTCATCGCCGCGAGGAACTCCGTGCGAGCCAGATCATGCAGGACCGTGCGATGGCGAACCCGAAAATCAAGTTCCTGTGGAACACGGTGGTAACCGACGTTCTGGGCGACGACTCGATGACGGGCCTGGCGGTGGAAAACGTCCAGACCGGTGAGAAGAGCGAACTGGATATCACCGGTCTGTTCATCGCCATCGGCCACCGTCCCAACACCGACCTGTTCAAGGGTCAGTTGGAGATGAAGGACAACGGCTACCTGATCACCGCCCCTCATGGCACCCAGACCAATGTGGAAGGTGTGTTCGCCTGCGGCGACGTTCAGGACGAAACCTACCGCCAGGCCATCACCGCCGCCGGTTCCGGCTGCGCCGCCGCCCTCGACGCCGAACGCTGGTTAGAAGCGTAAGAAGACCATCTTCGTTGCTGATTCCCCGCAACCGGAAGCACAACTACGCACCGGCGACCACTTACACAACCGGAAGCAGAACTTCCGGCAGCAAAACACCAAGGGCCCGGCTGACGATCGCAGCCGGGCCCTTTGTTGCGGTGACACGCCCCGACGGGTTCACCCACCCGGTTTGCGAGCGAGGCGCCCCAGCGCCGAGT
>CALGOA010000078.1 GCA_937958015.1 uncultured Acidimicrobiales bacterium
AGCAACGCCCTCACCCACTCCGTGGAGGAAGAACTCGCATCAACCTCTGGGTGTTGGGCACGGGGTCGAGCGCGCATGTCCTCCCGGAGGGGTGAGGGCTGGATTGTTTGGACCGGTAGGTCTGACGGAGCGCATTGTGTAACGCCCGGAGGCTGCGCCTCCGTGGCGATGGAACGGCCCCCGGAGGGGCAAGCATCCCTGCCTGATGAGGCGCAATCGGTCTACCCAAAAGCGTGAGTAAACACAGACCTGCAGCCCACCCCGAACTGATCTAGGCCGACGTCAACGACCCCGAAACTACCGATTCGAGCAGTTCAGGGTGGTTCGACCCCTGACAGAGCAGCTCGGGCGCGTTAACACCGTGAGATGTAGTCCCCATCAGGAATTTGGGTGGTTAGCTGCGGGCGGCGGCGACGGCGCCGGCTGCGGCCAGTTCGGGGGAGTTGAAGTACAGATCGCTGCCGAGGTCGAGCGCGGTGATCTCGTCGGGGACCGCTCGGCCGCCCACCAGAACCGCCCGGACGCCCTCGTGCGACTTCAGCGGTCCGACGAGTGCCCGGGTGGCGTCGTGGAGGTCGGGACCCGTGACGGCGACGGCGACGGAGACGTGGCCCTCGATCGCGTCGACTCGGGCCAGCACATCGGATGGCCCGTCGACCCGTCCGAGGTCGACTACATCGGCGCCCTCGGCGCGGACAAGATTCGAAAACAACGCCGTCGCCAGTGTGTGCGGGTCATCGTTTGGGCAACAAACGATCACGGTGCCGCTACGACGCCCACGACGCCGCGGGGTGCCGAGCCGGGCGATCAGCCGGAGCGCAACACCGCTGGCGATGTGTTCCTGGGCGATGGTGGCCTCGCCGACGGCCCAACGTTCGCCGATCTGGCGCAGAGCGGGGGCGATGAGCTCCTGCTGGGCTCGGAGCGGGTCGTCGTGAACGCCTGTAGCGGTCAGCATGTCCCAGGCCCCGGTTTCATCACCGCTCTCCATCAGGCGACGAAGGTCCTCGACGGTGGCGCTGGAGTCGATCTCCGATTCTGGTCCGGCCTGAAAGGACGCGAGGTCGGCGGATGAAACCATCCATCGACGGCCTTCCTGGACCGCTGGCAATTGACCCTGCCGGACATATCGGTACGCCGTCATGTAGTGGACGCCCAGTGCGGCCGCAGCGTCGTGCAGCGACACAAGTTTTGGGATTCCGGTGCTCACGGCGCTGAGAGTAGAGGTCGCGGCCCCGGCGATGTGGAATCGAAGGGATACGATCGCGGGCGTGCGGTTGCTGACATGGAACCTGTGGTGGCGGTTCGGAGACCACTGGAAAGATCGCCAGACCACGATCGCCTCGGAGGTTTCCCGGGTGAACGCCGACGTCTGTGCCTTTCAGGAGGTCTTCTGCAGCGACGGTGATGACCAGCTGGACATGTTGCGTACCGCGACGGGGTTTGACGGCGTGGCCACCATGTACCAGGGGGAGCGGGTTCGATTCGGAAATGCCCTGCTCAGCAGGTATCCGCTGCGAAACGTCATCCAACTGCGGCTGCCAGCCGAGGACGGGAGTCCCGGCCACCGGAGCGCCATCGTCGCCGACATCGACACCAAGACGGGTCCGTTGTCGGTGGCTGCGACCCACCTCGAGTGGCGCTACGACGCATCGCTGCATCGCTCCGAACAACTGGTCCCGATTCTCGAAGAGTTGGCGATTCGGCGGGACGAGGGTCGCGTGCCGGTCCTGATGGGCGACCTGAATGCCACTGCCGAAAGCGACGAGTTGCGAGCACTTACGGGCCTGTCGCCGCTGATCGAGATCGGCGCCGAACCGCTGATGTTCACCGACTCGTGGGCAGCGGTGGGCGATGGACCGGGTTACACCTGGAACCGCGACAACAGCAATGCGGTGGACGCAGCCTTTCCCCGCCGTCGTGTCGACCACATACTCGTGGGCTGGCCCCGGCCCAAACCTTCGTTCAACCCCAGAGAAGCCGAACTTGTTGGCACCGAACCTGACGCCGAGGGCCGACATGCCAGCGACCACTACGGCGTGCTGGTTACGGTAGATGATCGTGAACCGTTCGAGGAGTGACTCGTGATCGAGAACCCGAGCTCAAACCCGCCCCCGGGATGGTATCCCGACCCCCAAACCCCCGGCATGTTGCGGTGGTGGGACGGCGGCCAGTGGAGCAATGACATCCGGCCCGCCGACACCGCCCAGACGGGTGGTCAGGATGGCGGAAGCAGGTTACGACCGATCAGTGATTGGATGACCGAAACGTTCCGACTACTCGTCAACAACGCCGCGGCCCTGTTCACGCTCGTGGTCGTGCTCGTGGTGCCGGCGTCGTTGTTGTTCGCCGGCGTCCTGTGGGGAACACTTCGCGATGTCGTCATCCGCATCGATGACAACGCTCCTAGCGACGAGTTTCCGATATCCGTCGAGGGATTCGAAGACTTCTCCCTGGCAGGGACCGGCGGGCTGTTGATCCTCGGCCTCCTGTTGAACATCCTGCTCACTCTGGTGTTCTCGGTGAGTGGTACCCGGCTTGTCATGAGCGGTCGGTTCGGCGAGGCGATGTCGTGGAGTAAAGGGCTTGCCTCCGGCTTCCGGCGACTTCCCGCCATGATCGGTTGGACCATCGTCGGGTTCGGTCTGGTTGTCGTCGCGTTCATTGCGCTGGTTGTCGTGACCGCAGTGGCGGGAGCGGTAAGCGGCGGACTGGCCGTACTGGTGGGCTTGATCGCATTTCTCGGCGTCGGACTGTTGCTGTTCGGTCGATACAGCATGATCTTCTCGTCACCGATGGTCGGCGCAACGGGGTCACGGAATCCACGAACGGTCCACCGCATCACCAGCGGCCTGTGGGGCGGACTGCTGGGACGGACGCTGCTGCTGGTGCTTGTCACCACCGCGGCATCGTTTGCGGGTTCGGTGATCACCGGTCCGCTTGGGGCGGTCGGGGGTGCTCAGTCACCCACGGGCAACGAGGAGATTCTGCGAATCGCCGACATGGTCGGCGGAAACATCGGCATCTTCATGATCATCCAGTTGATCAGCGCGATCGTGAGTGCCTTCACGGTTCTGCTCTGGCACGTCGGGATGTCGGTCCTGTTCGAGGATCTGGGTGGAGATGTCGACCCGGAACTTCGTACGCCTACGGCCGACACCGACTTCGTGCCCGCGCTCTAAGAATCGCGGTGCCGCCGCTGCGGTGACCGGATCGGGCTAAACGTCCAGCATTTCGGGGTTGAGTAGCTTGCTGTTGGAAACGATGTAGTCCTTGCGATCGGCGACGTCATTGCCCATGAGAACCCGGAAGAGTTCGGTGGCCTGCACCGCTTCTTCGGCGTCGCTCATGCTCATCCGCTTCAAAACACGGGTCTCGGGATTCAGCGTGGTGTCGGCCAACTCGTCCACGTTCATCTCGCCCAGACCCTTGAATCGCTGCCATCGTTTGTCTTCGCTCAGACCGAGTTCGGCATGCAGGGAGTCCCGCTCGTCATCGGAGTAGGCGTAGTGCATCTCACCCTTGTGTTTGACGCTGAACAGCGGCGGTTGGGCGGCGTAGACCATGCCGTGTTCCAGCAGCGGGCGCATGTGTTTAAAGATCAGTGTGAGGAGCAGGCAGCGGATGTGGCTCCCATCAACGTCGGCGTCACAGAGGATGATGATCCGTCCATACCGACACGACTCAATGTCGAAGTCTTCGCCCGAACCGCCGCCGATGGCGGTGATGAGCGCTGATGCTTCGGTGTTCTCCACCACCTGCTTCAACGTTGCCTTGCCGGCGTTGACGACCTTGCCGCGTAGGGGGAGTACCGCCATGTAACTGCTGTCGCGGCCGTTCTTGGCCGGACCCGCAGCCGAGTTGCCCTCGACGATGAGAAGTTCGGAGTCGGGTCCATGACGGCGACAGTCGGCCAGCTTGTCCGGCATGCCGGTGCTGCCGAGGTTGTTGAGCGTGCGGCGAGTTTCGAGCTGACGTTTGGCGGTGACGCGGTTGATGACCGCCTGGGCCATCTTGTCGCGCAGGCCGTTGATCTGGGTTTTGCGACCACCACCCTGCATCCAGTCGGTGAGGCCGGTCTTGACCGCTTCGTACACCAGATTCCGGATTGGGGGAGTGCCGAGTTCCTGTTTGGTCTGGCCTTTGAACTGGGGTTCGGGGAAGGTCACCTTCACTGCGGCGATCAGACCCTCCTGGGCATCACTGGAGCTCGCTCGGCCGTCGTTCTTTAGTTTCTTAAGCTTCTTGTTTTCGTGCAGGAGGATGTTGTTCGTGGTGTAAATCAGCGCCTGCTCGAAGCCGGCGACATGGGTGCCGCCCTCTTTGGTCGGGATGGTGTTTACGAAACTCACGATGTTGGATTCGTAGCCCTTGACCCAGCGCATGGCGATGTCGACGGTGCAGTCGCGCAGCACGTTCTGCATGCTCCCGTCTACGGGAACCCGTTCTTCGAACGAACTCTCGACGTGGAGCGACAGGATGTCGGTGACGTTCTCGCCCACGCTCATCAGATCGACGTAGTCGGCCAAACCTCCGGCGGCGACAAACTCTTCGGGTTCGGCTCCACCGCGGCGTCGGTCATGCAACTTGATATGCAGACCGGGTACGAGGAAACAGACCCGGGCGACGTGTTCGCGAATTTCGTTGTAGTCGATCGTGGCTTCGTCGTCGAAGAGTTCGAGATCGGGCCAGTACCGAACCCGGGTGCCGGTCCGATTGGCGGGGATCTTTTTGACCTTGGCCAGTTTGGAGCCCGGCTTGAAGGTGCCTGACTTCAGGTAGTTGCCGGGCAGTCGTTCGTTGAAGACCAACCGCCAGGTGGCCCCGTCGCGTTCAACCTCGGCCACCAGCTTCGATGACAACGCATTCACCACGGACGCACCGACCCCGTGCAGGCCACCGGACGCGCTGTAGGCGCCGGATCCGAACTTGCCACCGGCATGAAGTTCGGTGAAGACCACTTCGAGAGCGGAGCGACCATCACCCTTGTTCTGGATCGGGATACCTCGGCCGTCGTCGGAGACTTCGATCGAGCCGTCCTTGTGGAGGATCACCTCGATATGGCTGGCAAAACCTGCGGCGGCCTCGTCCACACAGTTATCGATGATCTCCCATGCGAGGTGGTGTAGGCCTTCGCTGCCGGTGCCGCCGATGTACATGCCGGGGCGTTTGCGGACCGCGTCGAGGCCCTCGAGGATCTGGATCTGGTCGGCGCCGTAATCGGCCTTCTTCTTCCGACCTGAACCGACGGACTTCTTGGCTGCCTTCTTGGCGGCGGGCGCCTTGGCGGCGCTTTTGGTTGCAGGGGTCTTCTTCGCAGCGGACTTCTTCGCTGCGTTCTTCTTGGCTACCAACGAAGGGTTCCAATCTGGAGGATGCGATGGGGGAGGGTTCGGGCGGCACCGTCGCGTCGCGTCGGCTTCAGGGCGATGGATTCAGGGGTGGGGGCCGGTTTGGTCGAACCGTCGACGCCGACGACGGCAACGATACGTTCGGGGTTCCCGACCCACACGTACTCGAGGCGACGCTCGTCGGAGAACTTGGTGAGCCTGACCCCACCGCCGTTGCGGCCCTTGCTGGGGATCTCTTCGACCGAGGTCGATTTGGTCGAGCCGGTGTCGGAGACCGACAGGATCACCGAGTCGGCGCCGGCGACGCCGGCACCAACAACCTTGGCGGTGCCCTTCAGGCTCATCCCGCTGACACCCTTGGCGCTGGCGCCCTGAGGTCGGATGGCTCCGGCGGGGGTGCGCAGTGCCTGCGCGTCCGAGCTGATCATCACGATGTCGTCGGCTTCTCCACACTCGAAGCAGGCCACGACCCGATCCCTGTCGGCGAGTCCGATTATCGATCGGCCCGAGTTGAGGTCGGCGATCGTCTCGCGTTCGATCCTTTTCACCACGCCGAGGGCCGTGACGATCACAACGGGTTCACCGGTCGGGTTGAGCAGGACGATCGGGGACTCGCTCTTTTCAGTCCCGAAGACTTCGGTGGTGTCCCGCCCCCGGCTCCTACCGCCCACCTCGGGAATCTCGAGCGCGTTCGTGCGCAACAGACGGCCCGAACTGGTCACCACGAGGACCGGACTCTTCAGGGTGGTCACAACGACCGATTGCACGACATCGTGTTTGCTGGCCGAGAACGACTTCGATGATCCAGCCGGTTCACGTCCTACGACACCCGAGGTGGCGAGGCTCACCACACAGGGATCGTCGGTGATCTCGGAAACGACCTGTTCGGCGATCTCCTCGATATCGGGGATCGAACCGGCGCTGACGATGACACTCTTGCGAGGCACGCCGTACTTCTTCACCAGCGCGCCGAGTTCCTTGATCACAAGTGTGCGGCGCCGCTGTTCGGAGCCGAGGATTTTCTGGAGTTCGGCGATCGTGGCCCGCAGTTCGGCGATCTCGTCGACCACCTCTTCGCGGGCCAGTTGGCTGATCCGCTTGAGCTGCATGTCGAGGATGTGCTGGGCCTGGGTCTCGGACAGATCGAGCGCTTCCATCAAACGGGTTCGTGCGGTTGGTGTGTCCTTCGACGTCCGAATGATCTGCACGACCTCATCGATGTTGTCGATGCAGATCACATACCCCTCGAGGATGTGAAGTCGGGCTTCGGCCTTGCGGAGGCGGTACTCGGTTCGTTTGACGATGACGTCGAGTCGATGGTCGATGTAGTGCTGGCAGAGGTCGTAGAGGCCGACCACGGTTGGCACCCGATTGACCAGCACCGTGTTGTTGATGCTGAACGTGTCCTCGAGCGGTGTCATCTTGTACAGCTGCTGCAGAAGCAGTTCGGCCGAAATGCCAGCCTTGCATTCGATGACAAGTTTGGTGCCGTGGTGCCGGTCCGAAAGATTCTTCACGTCGGCGATACCGGTGAGTTTCTCGGACCGGACGAGGTCGGTGACTCGGGCCACGACCCGTTCCACTCCAACCATGTAGGGAAGTTCGGTGATCTCGATGCCCTGACGGGATTTCGTCACCTCGATGATCTCGGCTTTGGCCCGAATCCGGAACGATCCCCGGCCGGTCTCGTAGGCGGCCCGCAGATCGTCGTCGACGATGGTGGCGCCGCTGGGAAAGTCCGGCCCAGGAAGCACCGCCATCAGCTCATCGACCGTAGGTTTCGGACGGCGTTGGGTCATCACCAGTTTGATGGCCTCATAGACCTCGACGAGGTTGTGGCTGGCCATGTTCGTGGCCATGCCGACGGCGATACCGCTGGTGCCGTTGACCAACAGGTTCGGCAGCAGGCCGGGAAGGTACTGGGGCTCCAGGTTCTCACCGTCGTAGGTGGCGCCGAACTCGACGGTTTCCTCATCGATTTCAGCCAAGAGATCGAGGGCCGCATCGGTGAGGCGGCACTCGGTGTAACGCTGAGCTGCGGGTGGATCATCCAGTGAGCCGAAGTTGCCCTGTGGGTGAACCAGCGGAATGTTTCGAGCAAAGTCCTGTCCGAGGCGCACCAGCGTGTCGTAGATCGCCGAGTCGCCGTGGGGATGGAACTTGCCCATCACATCACCGACGACGTGGGCGCACTTGCGGTGGGGGCGATCCGGACGAAGGCCCATCCGGAGCATCGAGTACAGGATTCGTCTCTGGACCGGTTTCAGGCCATCCCGAACGTCGGGGATGGCGCGGGCGGTGATAACCGAGAGGGAGTAGGCCAGGAAGGACTCGCCCAGTTCTTCGGCGACCGGAACATCCAGCACCTCCCGCGCAAAACTGCTGTCGTTGGTAGACACCGGTCGATCTTCCCACGCTGTTCTTCCTCAGTGGTGGAGGGGAGCCCGGTACTTTCTGCCGATCATCCAGTCAGCAGGCGGATTGGTCCGTCGCTCAGCGGGCCCGCATCACCATGGGCGCCATGCCCTGAATGCGCAGTTCGGCCCGGGACCCGACCCGGAGCGGCGCGGCCTTTCGCAGCGGGCCTACGACGACGAACCAATCAGCCTCGAGGCTGCCACCCTGGCTTCCGATGTGATTGGCCAGCGCTGCTACCGAGGCGACCGGATCTCCGGCTGCGAAACCCACGCCGGTGTCGACTCCGTCGAGTGTGAAGGAGCAGTCCAGCGCTTCAAGTCCGGCCCCTCGACTGATGTCGATGCCGTGTTCACCGATCAGGATCTTGCTGATGCCGGCATTGTCGGCAATCGCGTCCACGGGGCGAAGGCCATCGGGGGAGCCGAGTCGGTAGTCGGTCACTTCGATGCCGCCGACCACCGTCTCGGTGGCATCTCGAACGTCGGCTTCGGTGATCGATGCACCTGACAGTTCTTTCGCCAAACGAAAGACCAGAACCGGCTGGGCGGAGGGTTCGATCATCTGTGACAGGTCGGCCACCTCGAACGAACCCATCAGCGCCGAGCGTGGGAACAGGCCGAACACCGGCTGGTCCTCGTGAGTGCACGCTTTGGCCCCAATGATCGAATCGTTCCTTCGGATCATCCCGGTCAGCACGGTGATCTGAATCACGTACGCGTCATCGACGGTGGCGTCGGGGTACAGCGTGGACAGCGCCGGCACCGCGGTGCCGTACTCTCTGGCCCGGTTCATGTCGGAGGCGAATTGTTCGGGATCGAGAGCGGCGTCAGTCATAGGTTGCGGACGCTGGTTTCGCCGGGTCGGCGATGCAGCGTTCGAACAACTCTACGACCTCGTACGAACCGGTCGCGTATCCATCGGATCCGAGAGCATGCGCGTGGTCGGCATCACGAATTCCGCGGCCACCGAGAAGTATCGGGAGCACCGGATCCACGGCCTGGATCGCAGCCACGGCCTCTCGCAACTCATCGTCTGCGGGGATCGATGCAGAAATCCCGACCGCTCGGCACTGATCCGAGGACTGGGCGAGTTCCGCAAACGACTCGGCCGGGGTGTTTCCGCCGAGGTCGATCACGCTGAAACCGTTGCTTCGAAGGATGTCGGCCAGGATCGCAACCGGGAGCGCATGGGTGTCTCCTGCGACCGCTCCGAGCACGATGGTGCCTCGACTGCGGCCCTTGTTGCGCATCATCGGTCCGAGACGGGCTACCAGCCGGTGGGCGATCGTCGTTGCGGTGTGTTCGCTGACGATCTTGAGGTCACCGGTACTCCACCGGTCGCCCACCAGAGCCATTGCCGGGACGATCAACTCGTGCAGCAGAGCGGGAGCCTCCGCGCCGGCGGAAAGACAGTTTTCCAAAATGGCCCAGCAGCCAGGTTCATCACCGGCGGTCAGGCGGTCGATAAACGCCGGGATTCGACTTCCGAGATCGGCGTTGCCGGGAGTTGCGGTCGACGGGGTCGTGGGACCCTCGAGGTCAGACTCGCGAACCTTCCACTCGCCGTTCTGTTTGATCGCCGGGAGACGGCCGGTCCGGACATGCCGGTAGACGGTCATGTAATGAAGGCCACGGCGTTCCGCAACCTCGTTTAGGGATAAAAGGATCCCTTGATCGTCTAGAGGCATTGGTCCCTAATTTAGTCGACGGAACCCATTTATGCCGGAGAATGGGCGTTTGCCGACTTGCTGGCCGAGTGGGTGATGGTCTGGACCGCGGCAGGGTCAGAGTGGTGAACCGAACCCGGAATGCCGGTGATGCGGGCGGTCTACCGGCGGCGACGACGACGGCGGGCGTCGATCTTACGGGCCTCGTGAATCACATTGCCGATCTCGACGACTCCCTCATCGCTGGCCTCTTCGGTGTCGTCGAGCGCTGGGGCCAAGGCCTCCAGAATGGCGCTGACGCTGACGCCGCGTTCGGCCGCGAATCCATGCCACTGATCGTGAGCGTTGTCGGTGACATACGCGTGTAGGGCCTTGCGGCTGGCTTCGTTCGACACGAGGGGTACCTCTTAGGATTTCTTGGCGGCGGCTTCAACAACAACCGGAGGTGCATGTCGATGCTCTCCTTCTGTTGTTGCCCTGAGTCAATCAGAGAATCACTTTCGACGCAACAACTTCCTCTTTCGATCGTTGTCGACGGTGGTTTCGATGAGGCCGGGAAACTCGCGATTCGCGACCGCGACCACCTCTTTGGCCGACGGGTTCACCATCGAGGTGCCACCGATGGTGACGGTGGGGACCGTCTCGTTGCCATCGGCCACCGACCGGACGTGCGCAGCATCGGCCGGGTTGTCCCAGATGTTGTGCTTGACCAGCGGAATCTGCATTTTGTTGAGCGACCGCTCGAGGCCCATGCAGAACGGGCAACCCGGCCGCCAATAGAAGTCGATCTGGCCCTTTGCGGCAGTGTTTTCAGTGCTCATACCCGTTGGAACACCAAGCGGCTCTCTTCCATTCCGACGAGCGGAACTGGCCTTTCACGACATGAAAAAATTGCGTAATTGCTCCTCTTGAAATTGCGCAAAAACGGTACGTGGACCTCGACGAGTTAGGGATTTGTGGAGAATCAGTCGGTCCGATCGGGGACCCCACCCCAGATTCGTGGTGCCACCAGCAGGTGGCGGAATTGTGACGGCGTCGCAGTGCCAACGACCGTGCCCCTGTCCGGATCGATCCCCAACATCTGATCTGGTTCGGTCCCATGCCGCTCGAGGGCATCCAGCAGTGATTCCGAGGTCCATGCCGAGGGCACCATCTCAACGGGCGTCATTACGTCCGACACCTTTGTCCACGCCCGGTCGGTGGCAGAGAAATTGGACACCACCTGGGTTGGTAGATAACCGATCGTCTCGTTGGCCCAGCGCTGGACCGGCACCGAGCGCGAATCGGGCCCGAGGGCAACGGCGACGTCGTTCAGGCTCAAAGAATCGTGAATCGCATTGGGGAAGGGCCACAACACATCGGCAACCGATGTGGACGCAAGGCGGCCCCGGATCGACGCAGTGACGACGTCCGCTCGTGCTGCCAATGCGATAAAGGCGCCGATGACAGCGGTGTAGAACCCGGCGACCCGGTCCTGGATCAACACCTCGTACAGGCCGTAGGTGACGACGAGACCGCCGGTCACGATTCCGATCCGGGCGCTGATCAGGCGAGCCCATTCGGGCCGCCCGGTGCGGGCCCACAGGATGCTGGACAACACGCGACCACCGTCGAGCGGAGCGGCTGGAATCATGTTGGTCACGGTCAGGAGCACATTGAGAATTCCCAGTCCTGCTGCGACCATTCCGACCGTCTCTGGCGCGCCGAGCTGAGTTGTTGCCCATTCGGTGCCGAAAAACAGCCCGGCCAGAACGGCGTTGGTGGCGGGTCCGGCAATGGCGATCTGGAACTCGGCCTTTGGCGATTTCGCCGAGCTCGACAGCGCAGCGACTCCGCCAAAGATCCACAATCGGATCGAACTGGTACTGATGTTGTGGCGTCGGGCGACGAGGGCGTGGCCGAACTCGTGCGCCAGGATCGACCCGAGGAAGAACAACACTCCCGCCAGCGCCAGAACGAGCCGCCACCGCAGGAGCAGGGTGTCATCGATACGGGGCAGAGCGTTCGTCGCCAACAGCCACGAGCCGACGACAGAGACGGCCAGGACCGACCAACTCATCCGAACCGGGATACCCGCGACCCGGCCAAGCGGGATCGAGCGAGCATTCGAGAACATGAGTTGAGAATACCGACGCCATCGAGCCCTGGACGGGTCGGGACGTTTCGCCTACATGCTCATATTTGGCAACTGCGCTGGCAGTGCCGACTCAACCCAGACGTTTCGGCCGAGACCGGGTGTGATCCAGCGTGCGGGTGAACGCGGTGTTCACCTCGGCCGGTAGGAGGCCTGGTGCCCCGTCTTCACCGGCAAGAAGTTGACCGCTGCGGGCGGAGAACCACGAGCTGGGGTCGATGGCATCGCCGGCGACGGGTTTGTTGAAGAGATACCCCTGCATGATGTTCACGCCGAACTCGAGCAGTTCCTTCACCTGGTGTTCGCTTTCGACACCCTCGGCGACGACCTGCAGGTCCAACGCCCGGGCCATGGCGACCACCGCTTCGATGATCGCCCGATTTACGCCGGAACTCATGTCGTCCACGAACGTCTTGTCGACCTTCAGGGTGGACACCATGTCGAACTGTTTGATGTAACCGAGCGAACTCTGACCGGTTCCGAAGTCGTCGATCGCCAGTGAAACGCCGAGATCACGAATATCGCGTAGAACCGACAGTCCGGCGAGGTGGTCCACGATCACGTTCTCGGTGATCTCGAGCACGAGCTGCTCGGGCGGAAGACCGGACCATTCCAGAACATCGGCAACCAGATACGGGAAGTTTCCGTCCAAGAGCTGCTGCTCAGCGATGTTCACCCCCATCTTCACACCCTGTGCGTCGGGGGAGAGATGATTCCAGACCGCAGCCTGGGCGCAGGCTTCCCGGAGCACCAGCTCTCCGATCTTGGCCATCATGCCGGTCTCTTCGGCCACGTCGAGGAAGTCGCCGGGGCCGATGAGGCCGCGGGTCGGGTGGTTCCAGCGGACGAGGGCTTCGAACCCGTAGAGGCGTTTGCCGCTCACGTCGATCAGTGGCTGATAGAACACGACCAGCTGTTCCTGGGCGAGGGCGGTGACCAGATCGCGTTCGATGTCGAGACGGTCGATCACCTGCAGGCGCTGCACCTCGTCGAAGACGGCGAAGCCGGACTTGGCCCGTTTGGCCTTGTACATGGCGGCGTCGGCGTCTCGAACTAGATCGTCGGATCGGCGGGCGTCATCGGGGCGGGCGATGGCGATGCCAATACTCGTCGAGACGACCTGGGCGCCGCCGTACAACGACACCGGCTCAGCGAATGACTTGAGAATCTGCTTGGCGACCGCCAGCACGGACTGTTCCGACAGGAGATCACGGCAGACGACGACAAATTCGTCGCCACCGAAACGGGCCACCAGATCGCCACCGCGAACGGTGCCCTCCAGTCGTTCGGCGACGATTCTGAGCAGATCGTCTCCGGCTTCGTGGCCCATGGAATCGTTGATGACCTTGAATCGGTCGAGATCGAGGAAGAGGACGCCCAGCACCGTGTCGGTCGCCTTGGCTCGGATGATCGACTGTTCGAGCTCGGCGAAGAGCGCGTTTCGGTTGAAGAGGCCGGTCAGCGGGTCATGTTTGGCCTGATGTTCCTGCAGGGCGATGTATTCCTGGTCGTGGCGGGTGGTGTGGTTCTGCCACAACGTCATCGCCATGCCGCCGATGCCGCCGGCCAGGCCCGACAGGCCGGCAAGAAGAAGATCCGCCTCGTCGATAAGGTCGAAAAAGAAGAGCGCCGCAAGCCAGACGGCGACGGCGGCGACACCGCCGGCCATCACGAGGCCAGGTGAGACGAGGAGTTTGTTGCCCTGCACAATCCTCAAAACGGCACGTTTGGGGCTTTCTTGAGAAATCCCGTCTCTAAGAAGGGGTTGCTTGTTGAAGCAGATACCTGCCATCTGAGGTCCACATGGTCGTGTTCGGCTCCAATCGTTCAGATTCTGGCGGCATCGGTCGAAGAGAAACCCAGCGCAGTTGCGTCCTCTCTCATATGTCCACGACTCCCCGCACTCCCGACGTCGCCGTCGGCCGACATGCACTGTTGGCCAGAGCGTTCGAAACCTTTGGGACCGCCATGGCCGGGTTTGTCGAGGAACGAATGGTCGGTTACTTCGGCGATGAGGAAGAAACCCCCTGGAACCTTGTGGCCGCGGGAAAGTTGGGCCGGACCGATAGCAGCGGAGTGACGGACCCCCTCTTCCAGCTTCTGGTGATCCGGAGATTCTGGGGTCCGGCCTTCGCCGACTTCTTCAAAGACGACCTTCGGCCACTGGTGGGACAACTGGTTGAGGCTCGCAACCTCTGGGCGCATTTCAACCTGCCGTCCGAGGCGGCCTATGCCGACCGACTGCTGCTCGCCATGGAGCGCATCGTTGCTCCCGTAGCACCGGAAGTAACAAGCGACCTCCGAGCGCTTCGGACCGAACTGAACGATCCCGAAACCGGCGACACCGAGATCTCGATCGAATCGCCGGTCTCGCCCGACACCGTGGGTTTGATCGCACAGCTTCGAAAGACCGAGTCGGCGTTCGAAGATCTCCAACGGCGATACGGCGAATTGACCGATCAGCTCACGGCGACCCGTCGCGCCGCCGCCGGCAAACAGCTGAAGCTGAGTAAAGCCGAGAACAACGCCCGAGACCTGGCCCGGGAGGCCGAGCGGCTAGAGGCCCGGCTTGAAGCCGAACTGCTCAGCCGTAACCGGATGGAATGGCTTTTCGTCGCCTTCATCACCCTCATGGTGTTGGTGATGACGCTGATCTCGCTCTAATTACGCAGTTGCGAAATCGATGAGTTGTTCGACCGCGCCGACGAAGGCCGGTTCAAGGTCGGTGTAGCCAGAGACGTTGGCCAGAAGCTGTTTCCAGACAACACCCGGTTCGGCATCGATTCCCAGTTCCGCGCACACACCGGTCTTCCAATCGGTGCCCATCTCGATAACGGGCCACCGTTCGACGCCGATTACGCCTGGTTTGATGCACTGCCAAACGTCAACGTAGGGGTGGCCGGTGATCAGGACGTCGGGATGGTTCACCTCTGACGCAATGCGGGATTCTTTGGTGCCCGCCACCAGATGATCGAGCAGCACGCCGAGGCGGCGTCCCGAGCGGGGTCCGAACGTTCGCACGATCTGTTCGAGGTCGTCGGCGCCGTGAAGCGGTTCGACCACCAGGCCCTCGAGGCGAAGGTCATCACCCCATACCCGTTCGATCAACTCCGCGTCGTGGAGGCCCTCGACGTAGATCCGGCTGGGTCGGGCGACTCGGGCCGGAGCGTTGGGCACGGCGACCGAGCCGGATGCGGTTCGTTCGATCTCGGGCGCTTCTTCGGTCTTTGCCGGTCGCACCAACGTGACCGCTGCGCCGTTGTAGGAGAACGCACCGGGTTCGTTGCGTTGCCGGAACTCGCGGCCGTCTTCGCCCCGAAGGGTGACCCAGTTGGGATCGAACGCGATGATCGTGCCGACCTTGAAGGAGCTGCGGTGTCGAAGTGTCAGCCCGAGGGTGGCTTCGACCTTTACGTACTGGGGCCGCTGCTTCTTGGGTGGTCCGTTGAGGTCGAGCGGTTCTGACAAAACTCCCATAGGGCGAACGACAGTAGTACGGGCCACCGCACCGGATGGGGCATCGCCTACGGGTCTAGGATGAGCTCCAGAACCGAGGACGCCATGAGGCTGTAGCCGAGGTCGTTGGGGTGGAAACGGTCGCTCGCCAAGCGGTCGCGAATACGCGGGCCGTCGACGTTCCAGATCTCAGCCACCTGCTGGCCGTTCCGGGCCGCCTGCTGTCTCAGGGCCGCATTGGCCAGGCGGGCCCGTCTCGATGCTCCCGCCGCGGGCCCCCAGATCGTGTTGGTCGGGAGCGAGTCCGACAGGCTCCGGAGTCCGTCTCGCAGGGATGCCAGCGCCGGTGTCCACAGGATGTCGTTGCTGCCGATGCAGCACATCACCAGATCGCAGGGGAAGAGCTCCGTTGCGATGGGCAGTTGCCGGTCGATGGCGTCACTCAGCCGGGCCCCAGCGATCGCCAGGTTCACGATCCGCCACGGTGTCCCATCCCGTTCGCTCAGTGCTTCGGCCACCAGGCCGGGCAGTGACTTCGAGGGGTGGGACGCACCGATACCGATACTGATCGAGTCTCCGATCACGACCAGGAGCGGCCCTTCCTCGTTCACTGCGCCCTGGTTCTGCACGCTCCACCATTCGGTGTACGGAACGATCTGGTCCTTGGTGTTTCGAATGCCGGAGAAGACGGCGCTGAGACCGCGGAGGCCAATCGTGAGTTTCCGGGGAACGAGTGGGGGAACCGAGTCCACGACCGCACCGTACCCGGACCGTCGCTGGGTATTCTCACCGCATCGCAATCCTCCTCGATGCCGAAAACCTGTCTATGAGTCGTCCGGACCGGCCGCTGTTCACCGACGTGTCGGTCACGATCAGCACCGGTGACCGGCTCGGGGTCGTCGGTATCAACGGCACCGGGAAGTCGACGCTCCTGCGGGTGCTGGCCGGCTCGGCAACCTCGGAGACCGGCACGCTTCGCCGGGGCCGCGACCTCGAAGTCGCGGTGTTGGATCAGGATGCCGCCCTGCCGCCGGGCAAGGTGCTGGACGCCGTGTTGGCAACCGGCGCCGAACGATGGGAAGCCGAGGCTGCCCTCAGCCGATTGGGGATGGGCGACTTCTTCGAAGAGTCGACCTCGGATCTCTCCGGGGGAGAGAAGAAGCGGGTGGCCTTGGCGATCGCTCTGGTGCGGCCGAGCAACCTCCTCGTTCTTGACGAACCGACGAACCATCTCGATATCGACGGGATCACCTGGCTGGAGGAGCGGCTTGAGTCCTATCGGGGCGGCCTCATTCTCGTCACCCACGACCGCCATGTGCTGGACCGCCTTACCACGCACGTGCTTGAACTGGACCGGGGGAAGAGCTTCGTCCACACCGGCGGGTATGCCAGCTACCTGGAGGGAAAGGCCGATCGCGTCGCCGCAGCCGAATCGGCTGAATCGGTACGAAAGAACCTGGCCCGTCAGGAGCTCGCATGGCTTCGCCGCGGTGCGCCCGCCCGCACCTCGAAACCGAAGTACCGGGTCGAAGCCGCCAAGGCCCTGATCGATGCCAAACCCGACGGGCCGGCGCGACCGGCGCAACTGCATCTCGAGTTCCCCACCCCGCGCCTTGGCGACATCGTGATCGAACTCGATCAGGTGGTGGGCACCGCACCTGATGGCCGTCAGCTGTTCGGCCCGTTCGATCTCAAGCTCGATCCCCGGGAGCGGCTTGCGATCCGGGGCGGCAACGGGGCTGGCAAGAGCACGCTGCTGAACATCATGGCCAGGCTCATCGAGCCCAGTTCGGGATCGGTGCGGTGGGGAAGCACGGTCGAGTTCGGCTACTACACCCAGCAATCCGACGATGCATTCGACCCGAATGCCCGGGTGCGTGAGGTCATCGCCGGCCCCAATCGCAAACCGGATTGGACCGATGCCCGGCTGCTCGAGGCCTTCTGGTTCGACACCGACGCCCAGTGGGCTCAGGTGAGCACCCTCTCGGGTGGTGAGCGGCGACGGCTTCACCTGTTGACCGTGCTCGCCGCGAAACCGAACGTCCTGCTGCTGGACGAACCGACGAACGACCTCGACCTCGAGACGCTCCGTTCGCTCGAGGACTTCCTCGAGGAGTGGCCCGGAGCTCTCGTGGTCGTCAGCCATGATCGGGCGTTCCTGAACCGGGTGGCCAACCGACAGCTCACCATCACACCCTCGGGGGTGGTTCACGACGGAGCGAACGGCGAACCGGTCGGCCTGCCAACCGGGGCTGCTCAGACCACAAAACCGTCCAAACCAAAGGGCGACACGCGCACAAAGTCGACCAGCCCTTCCAAGAGCACGCTGGGGCACATGATCCGAGCGGCCGAGAAGGAGATGGCAAAACTGAGCAAACGTCGGGACACTCTGGAAGCGGAAATGACCGAACTGGCTTCGGGTACCGACTACCAACGCCTGGCCGATGTCGGCGCCGAACATGCCACGGTGGTCGAAGAACTCGATGAGGTTGAGCTTCGGTGGCTGGAGCTATCCGAGGAACGGGACTCGCTGTAGTTAACCCCGACCGGTCTGGGCAGGTTCGCGGTATCCCCGATGCTTGAACGCACCAGTAGACTGGTCAGATGGCCGTGACGGATACCCCAGCAGCTGAGACCACCGCCGACCCCACCAAGCCGATGGCGGTCAGCGAGACGGCGCTGGCAACGGTGCTCGAAGTTCGCGCTCAGGAGGACGACCCGGCCAACACTGCGCTGAAGGTCGCCATCACCGGGTCGAACATGACCGAGTTTCAGTACGCCCTGGAGCTTCTAGCGATCTCCGAAGCGGCCGATGACGACCTCATCTACACCCAGGGCGACCACGATGAGCTCACCGTGATCATCCCGGCCGACAGTGCGCTCAACATGACTGGAGCCACCCTCGACGTTCCTGCCGCGAACACCCCCGGCGGACTCGTGATCCGAAACCCGAATACACCGAATCCGCTCGATGGACTCGACATGAACCTCGACGGTGAATTGCCCGAGCAGATCCAGCAGGTTCTGGATCAGGCCATCAATCCGGCTCTCGCCTCCCACGGTGGGTATGCCACGCTGGTCGGAGTCGACGGATCGAAGGCGATCGTGACGATGGGCGGAGGGTGTCAGGGTTGCGCCGCCAGCGCCATGACCCTGCGGGACGGCATCACCAAGATGTTGCTGGATGCGTTGCCGGAACTGACCGAGGTCATCGACGCCACCGACCACACCGCTGGTGAGAATCCTTTCTACACCTAAGGGCGAACCAGCTCGTCACCGGGTTCAGCGACGGCTTTCGGGTCGCGTCGTTCGTGGTACGGCCCTTTGGGTTTTCGCATTCATCGTCAGCTCCTGTGCGTCCGCTCCGGCGGTGCCCGAGGCCTACGTGTATCGGGCTCGGATTCAGGACTGCATCATCACCACGCCGCAATTGGCGACAGCCTTCAGGGTGAGCGATCGGCTGGTCGTCTCGGCTGCGCATCCCTTCGACGGCATTCGTTCCTTCGAGCTGCTGACCGTCGCGGGTGACCCCGTCGGCGCAGAGTTGGTGGCGTTGGTGCCGGAGAAGGATCTCGCCGTATTGCTACTCGATGATTCATCCGTCGAGCCGTATCCACCGTTGGCTCAGCAGCCGGTGGAACGAGAGACGGCCGTCCAATTTTTCCACTTCGATAACGATGGCGAGTTCTTCCAGCAGGATGGATCGGTCCTTCGACGGGCGCGGGTGACCCTCGATGGCGAAGACGAACGCTTCTCGATCGAGTTGGCAGGCGAGATTGTTGCGGGCGACTCGGGTTCACCCGTGGTGGCCGCAGGCGAGGTGGTGGGGGTCGTCTTTGCCACCGCACGCGGGTCCGAAAGTGGCTGGGCGGTCGCCGCATCGGAGCTTACACTTCTGCTCGATTCGTTGCCCGACGATCCGCCAGCACTCGGTGGTGGATGTGTGGATAGCTGAGGTTCTAGACCTCTGCGGCGCGGCCCTCCGTGTTGCCGGCCGGAGCCAAGTCGAGCAGTTCGGGAAACTGGTAGTCGACCCCGATCAGTTGGCGCAGCAGTGGTGAAGCTGACTCTATAATCTCAGGTGCGACGCCGTTGATCTGATCCTCAAGCTGGATGATGAACTTGGGCAGGTACTCGATCAGCACCCCGCTTCGGTCGTCGTCGGAGCGGTTGGGCATGGCACAGTGGTGCACCATCCCATTGAAGATGACGCAGTCTCCTGCGGTGCCCGTCATCCGCTCCATCTGAGCGTCGAAGATGGCGCGGTCCTCGGAATCGGGATAGGACAACTCGGCCTGCGAGCCCGGTCGGTAGGCGGTAGCGCCGTTTTCCGGGGTGAAGTCGTCGAGCAGAATGGTGGCTTGGAGATTCATTGCAAATGAGGAGTTCATCCGGGCCGGGAACTCCTCTCGCTTGTGAAAGTCCCAATAGGGATAGTCGATATGGGGCTCCTGACCCGGACCACCCGGGAGGAGCCGATTCGCAGCGATCGAACCCAGTTTGAATGCCGATCCGAGCAGATGGCTGCAGATCGCTACGACGTCCGGGTGCTGGACCATGTCGATGAAGATGTCGCCCTTGTTGAGCAGATTCCAGACTCGACGTTGAAGCACCAGCCGGTCGGTGTTCTCACCCTGAAAGTGGGTGGCGGTTGCCGCGTTGGCGTTCGATTCGTCCATGATTCGCTTCCGCGCGTCTGCGATCTGGGCGGGAGAAAAAGCACCCGGCAGAACCAAAACACCCGATCCGTGGAGGAATTCGTCGGTGAGTTCTTCCAGCTGTGCGGCGACGTCGGTAACGGTGAGCATTGGGCAATTTTAAGGCGAAGATCGCCGCAAACTCCAGTCGACGATGTCTCTACACTGCGCGCATGTCATTCTTTGATCGGGTTGCAACCGCCCCCATTTCCTGGGGAATCTGTGAGGTTCCCGGCTGGGGCCACCAGCTCGATGTCGAACGCGTGTTGGCCGAGATGAGCTCGCTCGGGTTCACCCAAACCGAACTCGGATCGCTGGGTTGGTTGCCCACCGATCCGGCCGAACTCACCGCGACGTTGGGGGCTGCGAACCTTGGGCTGCTGGCTGGATTCGTTCCGTTGGTACTGCACGACTCGGCCGAGCAGCAAGCGGCCGAAAAGGCGGCCATCGAGGCCGCAGATCTTCTGAGCGCCGCAGGCGCCGAGTACTACAACACCGCGCCGGTCATGTCGTGGGACTGGGCTCCGCACCAGACGCTCAACGAGGCCGAATGGGTTCGGCTGACGGCCGGTCTGCAGATGGTCGAGGACATCTGTGCCGATCGTGGCCTCACCCAGGTGGTTCACGAACACGTCGGTATCGCAGTGGAGACCGAGGAGGATGTTCAGCGCCTGCTCGATTCCAGCCCCGTGAAGTTCGTGCTCGACACCGCCCATCTGGCGCTCGGGGGCACCGACCCGCTGCAGTTCGCCGTGAACAACGCCGATCGCGTGGGTCTGGTACACCTCAAGGACATGAGTGCACCGCTCGCCGAAGCGTTCACAACATCTCAGTCAAGCGATGACCCCATCGCGCTGATGACCTCGGTACAGGACGGTCTGTTCCCGGCTCTGGGCGAGGGTGATCTCCCGATCGCCGAGGTGATTCGCACCCTCGAGGATGCCGGCTTCGACGGCTGGTACGTGATCGAGCAGGACTGCGCCATCACCGGTGAGATGCCCGGCGAAGGCGAAGGTCCGGTGCGCGACGTCGCCACGAGCGTCTCGTTCGTGCAGGGTCTTTCGATCCTCTAGGGCCGGTTGCCCTCAGGCCAGTTTGCGCTGATTGAACGCCGTCGCCGCGGTGGTGCGGCGCGGGATCAGTTCCGGTTCAAGAACCTGGGTGACCGTGGCGCGGCGACCGTTGAGCCGTTCCAGAACACAACGCATCGCCAGGTGACCCATTTGTCGGGTCTGTTGATTCACGGTGGTCAACGAGACATGGCCCAACCCCGCGAACGTGGTGTTGTCGTAGCCCACGACCGAGATATCGGTGGGGACCGACACTCCCTGGCTCCGGAGCTGCTCGAGTACGCCAACAGCGCTGAAGTCGTTGGCGGCAAAAATCGCGGTAGGTAGTTTCTCGGTGGTGGCGAACAAGGCGGCAATCGCCTTGTTGGCGGTGTCTTCGGTGTAGTCGCCGTGAATCACCCAGGGTTGCAGCTCGGACTCTTTCATCGTCTGCAGATACCCCCGCAAGCGGGCGTCGGCGCCAGCGCCGGTTCCGCCGTCGAGGTGCAGAATCGAGGTGTGGCCAAGCTCGATCAGATGTTGGGTGGCCAGTTCGCCACCGCGTTCGTCGTCGTTGAGTACCGCGTCGGCGTCTCGGATGGTGCGGCCCACGCTGACCACAGGTGCCCCGCCGCTCACATCCACCAGGTCTTCATGCGGTGCGTTTGATCCGAGCACGATGATCGCGTCCATCCGGTGTTCGGCAAAGGTCGCCATTGACTTACGTTCGATCTCGGGGTTGAGGTTCGCAGAGCTCAACAGAAGGTGAAAGCCATGTTCCTCGGCCTCGGCCTGAATGCCGTCGACCGCATCGGCGAAGAAGGGATTGTGTAGGTCGTTCAGGATCACGCCGATGGTGTTCGAGCGACTCTGGGCCAGGTTTCGGGCCGCAGCATTTGGACGATACCCCAACCGATCGGCCGTCTGTTGCACAAGAATTCGGCGATGTTCCGACACTTTGGGTGAGTCCCGCATGACCAGCGAGACCAGGGCGCGCGAGACGCCAGCCTCGTTGGCGACGTCTTGCATGGTGGGTCTTCGAGAGATATTCATAGTGACGGTTGACACGCTTCGATTAGAGCGCTCTAATCTGTAGCTGACGTTTCGATTGGAGCACTTGCCCCAGCAATCGTCAACAAGTCTTCGTGATTGCGTTAGCGTCGCGTTGAACATCCACTAGGGGAGGAACCCACAACAATGTCAACTGCACTCAAGCGCCTCCTGGCGCTTCTCTTCGCTTTCTCGCTGGTCTCTGCGGCCTGCGGAAGCAACGCACCCGAAGAAGCCGACGACGGTGGTGGCGACGATTCCGCCGAGCCAACCGACGACGGCAGCGATGATTCTTCCGACGATGACGGCGACGATTCCGCCGAACCATCCGACGACGGTGACGACGGTGAAGTCGATCTCGTTCAGGGAACCGACCTCACCTTCTACATGATCACCCACTCCGACGAGGGCCCGTTCTGGTCCGTCCTCAAGCGTGGCGCCGACCAGGCCGCCGAGGACCTTGGTGTTGAGCTGGTGTGGCAGGGCTCGAACAACGATCCCGCCGTTCAGGCTCAGGACATCGACGCTGCAGTCGCCGCTGGCGCCGACGGCATCGCCGCCTCGCTCCCCAGCCCCGATCAGCTGATCCCCGGCCTCCAGGCTGCGGTCGCTGCCGGTATCCCCGTCTACACCCTCAACTCGGGTGTGAACGACTACCAGGACATCGGAGCCACCACCCACGTGGGCCAGACCGAGGTCATCGCCGGTAACGGAGCCGGGCAGCGTTTCAACGCCGACGGTTCCGCCACCAAGATCCTCTGTGGTCGCCAGGAGCAGGACAACGTTGCACTGAACGAGCGCTGCGACGGTCTTGCCGAGACCTTCGAGGGCGAAGTCATCTCCGAGTTCATGGATCTCGACGCTGACCAGACCGCCCAGCAGGCCGCCATCCGTGCCGCCATGGAAGCCGATCCCGATATCGACGGCTTCATGGGCGTCGGTCCGGTTATCGCCATGTCCGGTCTGCGTGCCGCTCAGGACCTCGGCCGCGACGTTGTCGTCGGTGGTTTCGACATCACCCCCGAACTGATCGACGCCATCGAAGCTGGCGACGTGCTGTTCACCGTTGACCAGCAGCAGTACCTCCAGGGTTACATGCCGGTTCTCCTCATGTTCCTCGAGGTCACCAACAAGAACACCCTCGGTGGCGGTCTTCCGATCCTCACCGGCCCGGGTTTCGTGACCCAGGACAACGCTGCAGATGTCAAGGCGCTCGTCGCCGCTGGCACTCGCTGATAGCGGTTTCAGGCCACCCTTTTGGAGGGTGACCTGAAACGCATGTAGTACAGACGGAGGCCGGGTCCGAATAACGACCCGGCCTCCAGTCTGATAAGTGACATAACTTAGGGGGAGAGAAATCAATGACCGACTCAGTCGCTGAGACCGAGATTGCTGTCGTAGTGGATGAGGCCGACGCCGCCGCCATCGCAGCTGAGACCGAGGCCACCGCGGTGGCAGGTGCCGACGAACGGCTTGCCTACCAGGGTGTCTTCCAACGACTGCTCATCCGACCTGAGGTCGGCGCCATTATCGGCGCAGTAGCGATCTGGGCTTTCTTCTGGGCGGTCGCAAACACCTTCGGAGTAGCCACGGGGTTCGGCTCGATCCTCGATGGTGCAGCACCGCTCGGCATCATGGCGGTTGCCGTTTCACTGCTCATGATCGGTGGTGAATTCGACCTTTCCGCCGGTGCCGCAACGGGTACGTTCGGCATCATCACCATCCTGCTGGTGAAGGACGTTGGTGAACTCGGCGGAGCCGGGTTGTCCCTTCACATCGCCATACCACTCTCGCTCGTCGTCGCTCTGGGAATGGGTTACGCCAATGGCACCGTCGTCGAGAAGACGGGTCTTCCCAGCTTCATCGTGACCTTGGCGACCTTCTTCGTTTACCGGGGATTCAAACTCGGGTTCTCCAAGCTGATCATCGACAACATCTCGGTCGGTCGCATCGATGAAGGTCAGGGTCGTGGGTATGACTTCTGGCGCCCGATCTTCGACGGCGTGTGGGCCCGCAACGATCCTTTGCTGGAGTCCCGGGACGCCCTCTGGTTGCTCGGTTGGTTGATCGGCGGATCGCTCATCGCTATCGCCATCTACGAAATGAACTTCCGCCGGGCCCAGAAGCAGAACCCCATCGGAGCGTTCGTCATGCTGGCCGGCATCGTCGGAGCGGCCGCAACGATCTGGTACATGCACAACTTCGACGGTCGGACCGAGAACACTCTGGCGAGCGCTCTACTCCTCGTGGCCGCCCTCGCCGGTTTCGGTGGTCTGGCCCTGTGGCGATATGAACGTCAGAAGATCGGCTCGACGCTGTTCACCAACGAAACATTGACGTGGACGCTGGCCGGTGTTGCCTCGATTGCGATCGGCATCCTTATCGCCGGTGCCCTCGACATGGAAGCTCAGCAGAGTGTCCTCGCTCTGGTCGACGCACTGGCGTGGCCACTGGTGCTGGCCGGTGGCGCACTTGGCGTGTTCATGGCTTATCGCAGCGTGGCTGGATTCGAGGATCAGCAGACCGCGATCCGAAGTGTGGTCACCATGGTCGCGCTTGGCGCCGCCTCAGCATTCGGGGTGTATGGCTTTATGTTCATGACTACCGAACAGGGACTTCGAGCGATCCTGCTCGGAGCGTTTGTGATCGGCGGCCTAATCGTGTTGGCAATCGCCGCCTACAAGGCCGGACGGGTCTCGCCGGCAGCGCGATTCCTGGTTCTCACCGCTACCTCACTGATGGGGCTCTGGCTTGCCTGGTTCGTCCAGGGCCAGTCCCGTAGCGTGAAGTTTCGCACCGAAGCCTTCAGCGTGATCTTGCTGGCCGCAGCCATGGTCTTTGTCTGGGGTGCGGTCTCGATGTTCTTCGCCACCCGCCACGAGGATGACCCGGTGGCCGCACGACTGTCCGGTCAGGCAGCCAAGCTGGGTGTAGCGATCGTCGGGGTTGGCATGTTGACCCGCCTGCTCTTCACCACCGAGGCCGAACAGGCGCTCGGTCGGACCAACCCGGTCAACTTCCGCATGAGCGTGTTGTGGTTCATCGGCTTTGCGGTCTTTGCGACCTGGCTGCTGGGCAGCACCAAGTTCGGCAGTTGGATCTTCGCGGTGGGCGGCAACAAACAGGCCGCCCGCCAGATCGGTGTTCCAGCGGCTCGGACCAAGACCCAGCTCTTCATGATCGTCGGTGTTGCAGCATGGCTCGTCGGCCTGCTGCTGGCGTTCCGTTTGAACACCCTGCAGTCGGGCACCGGAAACGGCCTCGAGTTCGAGTACATCATCGCCGCCGTGGTCGGCGGCACGCTCCTCACCGGCGGCTACGGGTCAGCGTTCGGCGCCGCGATTGGCGCCATCATCATGTCGATGTCGAAACTCGGTATCCCGGCGTCTCAGTGGAACTCGGACTGGCGGTTCGCCTTCCTCGGAACGATCCTGCTGCTCGCAGTGATCGCTAACAACTTCATCAAGACCAAAGCGGAGGCAGCAGGCCCATGACCGAGTCACTTATCGAACTTGACGACATTGGGAAGTTCTACGGCAACATCATCGCCCTGCAGGGTGTGACTACCAGCGTGAACGCCGGCGAGGTCACCTGTGTCCTGGGTGATAACGGTGCTGGCAAATCCACCTTTATCAAGATCCTCGCCGGTGTGCATCAACACGACGCCGGGGACTTCCGTTTCGAGGGGGAGTCGGTCAAGTTCAGCTCACCCCGTGAGGCACTGGACAAGGGCATCGCGGCCGTCTATCAGGATCTCGCCATGGTGCCGCTGATGAGCGTGTGGCGAAACTTCTTCCTGGGCGCCGAACCGTCCAAGGGGGTCTGGCCACTTCGCTGGGTCGACAAGAAGAAGGCCAGCGAAACCGCCAAGGCCGAGATGGCCAAGATGGGTATCGATATTCGCGACACCGAACAGCCGGTCGGCACCCTTTCCGGCGGCGAGCGGCAGTCGGTCGCCATCGCCCGAGCGGTGCACTTCGGCGCCAAGGTTCTGATTCTCGACGAGCCGACATCGGCCCTCGGTGTTCGTCAGTCCGGTGTTGTTCTGAAGTACATTCTCGCCGCCGCTGAACGTGGCCTGGGCGTGATCTTCATCACCCACAACCCGGCCCATGCCTACCCCGTCGGTGATCGGTTCCTGATTCTCAATCGCGGCAAGTCGCTGGGCAACTTTGCAAAGTCGGAGATCACCCAGGCCGAGCTGACCCAGAAGATGTCCGGTGGTGCAGAGCTCGAGCAGCTCCAGCACGAACTCGCCCAGGCCACCAATAAGTAGCCCATCTTGGACTCCATCCCCGAGATCATCACGATCGGCCGCATCAGCGTAGATCTCTATCCCACCACCGAGGGCCCCATGCGGGACGTTCGGACACTACAAAAGAGCGTCGGCGGGACAGCTACCAACGTCGCTGTCGCCGCCGCCCGGCTCGGCCGCTCGGTCGCCCTGGCCACCAAGGTCGGTGACGATGCCTTCGGTGACGATGTCGCACATGCGTTGTCATCGCGATTTGATGTAGACACCCGCTGGGTCAGCACCCACCCGACACTGAAGACCCCGTTGGCCTTTGCCGAACTGAATCCCCGGGCGGATCCAAACATCATCTTCTATCGGGAGCCGTCGGGACCCGACATGGAACTGGACCCCGCCGAACTGGCCGACCTACCGGTGGAGGAAACTGGCATCTTCTGGATGCCGGCCACGCGATTCTCGGCCGAGCCCAGTCGCTCAACGGTGACCGGGCTTCTGGAGCGACGGGGCCGACGTGACCACACGATCCTCGATCTCGACTGGCGTTACCAGTTCTGGGATTCCGAAGCGGCAGCCAGCGAGGTCATTTCGCCGATGCTGAACCATTTCAGTGTGGTGATCGGCAACAGGCAGGAATGCAAGGTTGCGGTGGGAACCGACGAACCGAACGAAGCCGCCGATCGGATCCTCGCCACGGGCGCTACCTGTGCCGTTGTGAAACTCGGTGGTGATGGCGTGATGGTCGCCACCGCGGACGGTGAACGAGAGACGGTGGCGCCCTACCCGGTAGAGGCGGTCTGCGGACTCGGGGCCGGCGATGCTTTCGGCGGATCCTTCTGCGATGGCATCCTGTCCGATCTCGGGTTTGTCGAGGCGGCCCGCCGGGGTAATGCGGCCGGTGCACTGGTCGCGGCCCGTCTGCTCTGCGCTGACGATATGCCCTACCGAAACGAAGTCGATCAAGTTCGGAGCGACGGCCGGGTGGCCTGATCGTTCCGAGTCCAACTCAGGAGAACCAACGTGCAACAACTCAAGTCTGTCACGCCCCAGAGCGAGGGCTGGAAGTACCTCGCCTTTGAAATCATCGAACTCCAAGCCGGCGAATCGTCAACCCATTCCGAAGCCGACCGGGAGCAGGCCGTCGTGCCGCTGTCGGGTCGGGGCACCCTCGGCTTCGACGGCCAAAACCACTCGGTGAGCCGCTCGTCGGTCTTTCATGAACTGGCCGCGGTGGGATACGTGCCACCCCGGGTCGACATCACGGTGACCGCCGACGGCGGCACCTTCACCTATGCGGTGGGTTCGGCCCCGGCCGAAGGGATGTACGGCGCCAAACTGGTCGAACCGTCCACGATCCGGTCCGAGGTGCGGGGTGGCGGCCAGGCCTTACGCCAGGTCAACCACACCCTGGCCATGCCGATCGAGGCCGAACGCCTGATCCTCTACGAGGTCTATGTTCCCCGTGGGACCTGGTCGGGATGGTCGCCCCACTGCCACGATGGTTTGGATGGTTCTCCGTATCTGGAGGAGGTCTATTACTTCCGGATGGACCGACCAGAGGGATTCTGGATGCACCGCAACTGGCGTGACGAAGGGCCCGAAGACGGCCGCTTCAACGACCTCTGGTCAGGCGGAGACGGCGAGTTGGCCACGGTGCCTCGGGGCTACCACTCGTCGGTCGCCTGTCCGGGCGCCAACATGTACTTCCTGAACTATCTCGCCGGAGATCTCGTCGGTGACGAACGGGCCACGCCGCCGTGTTTCCACAGCGACTTCACCTGGATCGAGGACGACTGGACCGCGGGCGCCTGGGGGCTGCCCGTCGTGACCAACGGAGACGTTCGTGACTGAATCGCTCGACCCCTCGAGTTGGTCGGCCGGTGCCTACCGGCGTCTGTCTCGGGTCACCAACGCCGACGGCCATTTCAACGTCCTGGCCGTGGATCACCGGGACGCGCTTCGGAGCGAGTTCAACGCCGAAGACCCTGACTCGGTACCCGCCTCGACCCTCACCCGGTTCAAGGCCGACATGATCGACGGCATGGGGCAGACCCCAAGTGCGGTGATGCTCGAGTCCGAATATTCACTGCCCGAGTTGCTGAACGACCAGACCGTGCCATCTTCCCTGGGTGTCTTTGGTGCGCTGGAAGCCCAGGGATACGAAGCCGGTGACGATGGGGATCCCACCGTCAACTACTTCATGCCCGATTGGTCGGCGGATCAACTGCTGAGGATGGGCGGCGATGGGGCGAAGATCCTCGTGTTGTACCGGCACGATCGCGGCGAACACACCGACGCCCAGGATCGATTCATTACCGACGCGGTTCAACAGGCCCATCAAGCTGGCATGCCGATTCTGGTCGAGCCGGTCCCGTTCCATATGAAAGATGCCGAGGACCGGCGCACCGTCGTGGTGGAGTCCGCCCGTCGAATCGCACCCATCGGACCGATGATTCTCAAAGTGCCGTTCCCGGGAACGGGGGCGTGTGCCGACCTGGATCAGGCCACCGGACCTCACCCGTGGGCGTTGCTCAGCTGGGGTGTGCCCTACGTCGAATTCCGCGACCAATTGGCCGAGGCGGTCGAACACGGCTGCTCGGGATTCACCGTGGGCCGGGCTCTGTGGCGGGAGGCGCTGGCCATCGACACTCGCGCCGACGCCGTGGAGGAGTACGTCCGACCCCGCTTCGCCGAACTGTGCGCCATCGCCTCATCGGGCCGTTCGGTCTTCGACCGGGTCGCCAGTCCCACCTGATCTCCACGTCCTTCATCAAACGACCGCAGAAAGAACGTCAATGGAAACTATCGGAATAGCCGTCATCGGCTTCGGTTGGATGGGCCAAGCCCATAGCCGTAGTTATGCGAGGATCCCCTCCCTCTTTCCCGATCGGGTTGCCGAACCCGAGCTCGTCATCTGCTGTGACAATCTCGCCGAACGCGCCGCTGAGGCGGTCCGCAGTTTCGGCTTCGCAGAATCGACCACCGACCCGGCCGAGGCCATCGAACACCCCGACGTTGACGCGGTCATCGTGTGCGCCCCCAACATGCTCCACGAAGAGTTGTGCATCGCTGCGGCCAAGGCGGGCAAACACATCTTCTGCGAAAAGCCCGTCGGCGGAACCCCGGCCCAGACCGTTCGGGTTGCCGCAGCAGCCGCGGAGGCTGGCGTTATCACCGGTGTTGGCTACAACTATCGCTGGGCTCCGTTGGTGCAGTACGCCCAGAAGCTGATCGCCGACGGTGACCTCGGAGAGATCACCAACTACCGGGGTCGCTTCTTCAGCATGTACGGCTCGGACCCGATGGGATTGCTTTCGTGGCGCTTCGAAATCGATGGGGCCGGCTACGGCGTCAGTTCCGACATCCTGAGCCACAGCATGGACCTCGGCATGATGCTGAACGGTCCGATCACCAGCGTGGTGGGTATGGAGAAAACCTTCATCACCGATCGGCCACTCCCGAAACAGGGTGGCACCCACTATGACCGCGGCGAACCCGGAGATCCCACCGGTCCCGTCACCAACGAGGACTACGCAGGTTGCATGGTTCGATTCGCCAACGGATCGATCGGCACGTTCGAGTCCAGTCGAAACATCGTGGGGCCCCAGAGCCAAATGGCCTTCGACGTGCACGGCACGAAGGGCGCGCTCAACTGGAACCTCGAAACCATGAACGAGATGAACATCTTCATGACCGGCGGCGATCACCTGCACGACGGTTACACCAAGGTGTACGCCGGCGATCGTTACCCCTTCCACGGCAACTTCGTGCCGGGCGACGCCAATGCCATCGGGTACGAGGATCTCAAGGTGATCGAGTGTCTGCAGTTCCTCACCGCAGTGGCAACCGGTGTCCAACACGAACCCGGTTTCCAACAGGCGCTCGAGTACGTCAGCGTGCAACAGGCCGTCATCAACAGCTGGGCCAGCGGAAGCTGGGAAGACGTGAAGCTGCTCACGCCCGAGGACGTCCAATGAAGATCGCCGTTCTGGGCGCCGGTCGAATCGGTGCGATGCACGCAGACCTGATCGCCAACCAGTTGCCTGAAGCCGACCTCGCTGGTGTCTTCGACGTTGTCGAAGCAGCCGCAGCTTCGGCGGCTGGACGGTTGGGTGTCGACCAATACAACAGCGTCGACGAAGCCCTCGCCAGCGACGCCGAAGCGGTCGCGATCTGCACGAGCACACCGACCCACGTCGATCTGATCGTTGCCGCCGCCGAAGCGGGGAAGGCGATCTTTTGTGAGAAGCCGGTGTCGCTCGATCTCGCCGAAGTCGATCGAGGGCTTGCCGCCGTGGCGGCCGCCGGTGTTCCGCTGCACATCGGTTTCAACCGGCGTTTCGATCCCTCCCACGCCGCGGTCCAACGAGCCGTTTCGTCGGGTGAAGTGGGCGAACTCCGCCAACTCCGTATCGCCAGCCGGGACCCCGAACCACCACCGATCGAGTACGTCCACGTCAGTGGTGGGATCTTCCTGGATATGTCGATCCACGATTTCGATATGGCCCGGTTCGTTACCGGGAGCGAGGTTGTCGAGGTGTATGCCACCGGATCGGTTTCGGTCGACCCCGCCATCGGTGAAGCCGGCGACCTCGACACGGTCACGGTGCTGCTCACCCACGAGAACGGCGTCGTCACCACGATCGATAACTGTCGTCAGAGCGCCTTTGGTTATGACCAGCGGGTGGAGGCCTTCGGGTCCATGGGCATCGTCGGCTCAGAGAACCACACGGCTACCTCGACGGTGAAGAGAACCGCAGCGGGAAGTCAGGGCGACGTCGTTCCACACTTCTTCCTCGAGCGGTACATCCCCAGCTACCTGATCCAATGGAAGCAGTTCGTTGCGGCGGTCGCAGCCGGCGATCCCACTCCCGTGAGTGGCGCCGACGGACGAGC
>CALGOA010000079.1 GCA_937958015.1 uncultured Acidimicrobiales bacterium
CGACGTGAGCGCCGACTGTGTTCTGCCGCAGACGATTGGATCGGGAGGTGCATTCGAGTGCGATATCACCAGCACCATTATCTCGGACCACACCAACACGGTGACGGCAACGGGCACCGACGATGATGGTACTGAGGTATCCGAGTCGGCCAGTGCCAGTGTCGACGTGGTCAACCCGTCGCTGAACATTGCCAAGCTGACCAACGGGGCCGACGGCGGCGAGTTCCTGGTGGGAACCGACATCAGCTGGACCTACCAGGTCACCAACGACGGCGACGTTCCTATCGAGAACATAGCTGTGGAGGATGACCAGGGCGTGACCGTCAACTGCCCGGCGAACGCATTGGCTCCGGGTGAGTCGACGGTCTGTGTGGCGACCGGAATCGCAATCGTCGGTGCCTACGCCAACCTGGGCACCGTCACGGGCTCCTATACCGACGTCGACGGCGATACCGCCACCCCGACCGACGACGATCCCAGCTCGTACTTCGGAGCCGACCCGAGTATCAGTATCGGCAAAGAAACCAACGGTGCCGATGATCGGATTCTGCTGGTTGGAAGCGAGGTGTTCTGGCTCTACCAGGTCACCAATACCGGCAACGTCGCGCTGTCTGATCTTTCGGTAACTGACAGCGATCCGGGTGTCACAGTCACCTGTCCGACCACTGAATTACCGGCCGGTGCAACAACGGTTTGCCAGGCAACTGGAACAGCGGTCGCCGGTCCCTACACCAACACCGGAACCGCTACCGGCACCTTCACAGACGACCAAGGCACCGTTGCAACTCCAACCGACAGTGACGACTCCGGCTACTTCGGAGCCGACCCGTCGGTTGCGATCACCAAGGCATTCGCCGACGATTCGGTGATCGCCGGAGGGGCAGGAAGCTCCTTCGATCTGGTGGTAACCAACGACGGCAACGTGGCATTGACGGACGTGGCGGTTTCGGACGTCGTCGATGGCCGTTTGAACGTCACTGGCGTGGCCGGTTCCTCGGGTGCCGATAACGACATCGATGGCGACGTCCAGACCGTGCAGTGGCTGATCCCATCGTTGGGGGTTGGGGAATCGGTGACGATCACAGTCAACTTCACCGTGGCGTCCGATGTGGATGAGGCCGATGGGGTCGGCGGACTGAACGACAACGCTAACGTCGCGAACGATGCCATGGTGTCGAGCGAGTTCGAAGACGACCAGGCGAACACACGCCCGGTCGGCGACGAGGCGAGCGACACGATCGACATTCTGGTCGATATCAACCTGTCGATCGTGAAGACGTTCGATCCGTCGGCTGTGCCCCAGGGAACGCTCCAGAGCTTCACCTTGGTCGTCAGCAACGCCGGACCGTCCGATGCGGTCGACGTGTCGGTGACCGACGCAGTGGACAGCTCACTGGATGTTCAGGGCGTGTCGGTCACCTCCGGAATCGGAGACTGCGGGGCCAGCGCCGGCCAGGACGTCGACTGTACGGTCCAGATCCCGGCCGGGGAGTCGGTGACGGTCACCGTTAGCTATCTGGTGGCACCGTTCCTCGGTGACGACGGAACGACGACGGGAGGAGACACCTTCCGATTCGTCTTCACCAACGGCTCGGTGCTGGAAGGTTCGACCGCAAGCGGCGAGGTGTTCCTGGATGGCGTCGACGTCTCAGCCGATGTGACCATCGTCCAGAGCCTCACCCGCAACGACGTGATCTTCGATCCGCCCGGCCCGGATCCGGCCTTCGAACTACACCTTTCATGTTCGGATCCCTTCACCGGCGGCTGGGGACAGTCCGGTGGTCCGGTCGAGGGCGTTGACACCAACTGGCAGATCGCCTTCTTCTCGATCGCCCGGTATAACAACAACGGGTTCCTGAAGGCCTGCGGCAATGTCACCAACGCTTACGACGTGCCGAACACGGGCGTGGCCAGCGGGACCGATTCCTTCGGTACGGACACCGTTTCGGGCTCCGATACCGTCACGGTCGAGCCGGGTATCACCATCACCCGGCTCCAGACCAACGGTCGTCGTCTCACCGTACGGCTTACCAACTTCACCGGAGAGGACAAGACTCTCGAGGACATTTCGGCGGTTTGGCCCGACCGGAACGGGAACCTCGTGAAGATCCGTCTGGATGAACCAACGGTCTGGGAGGGTTCGGAGGCACCGCCTTCCGCGTTGCTCGATGAGAGCGTCGCCGGGTGGTCCGGAGGTGTGCTCTCAACCGGACAGTCGATCCTCAGGTTCGACTTCCAGAGCAGGTCGGCCCGCGACGGCTACACCATCCGCCTCAACTTCTCAGATGGGACGTTCCTGGACATCAACTCCTAGAACGGGCCGAAACCTGCCGCAATGATCTGTTCATTCGGGCTCTTCGGAGCCCGAATGAACGGAGTTTGGGATTCTTGAACCTATCCGAGCTTCGCGAGCCCGATCGAATGCTCCAAACCGATCCCGGTGCCTATTCCAACCGGTGCGAAGCCCATCGTCGAAGCAGCCTTGTCGCCGTAGAAGAATGCGACCATCGTCGCCAGACTTGGGTCACCCCCAAGCACTTCGAGAACCTCGGCGGCGGCGGAGTGCAACCGCCCAGGCCGACCCGCCTGTGCGCCGGCCGTGCCCTCCTGCTGGACAGCCGCCAATAACGTTTTGGGAGCTCCGCCTGCTCGTTGGAATACCAACCGAACCGTCTGTGCGATCATCTCGCTGTCCAGGATCTGCAGATCAAGCGGATCGTCGTACCACCAGATCACGCCACCGGGATCCCTGCCAAGGAACCGGTGCTCAACCTCGGTAGCCAAACGGTCGGTCCACATTCCGGTCGCGGCGATCGAGAAGTGCATCACATCGTCGGCTTCATACCCAAGGCGCTGTGCGGTGCGATTCGCAACATCGCAAAGGCGATCTTCCGCGCCGGCCAAGACCAACGCTTCGATCGTTGCGAGGACCGGTTGAGAGGTCATCGGGTTGTAACCCTGCACAGGCGCTCTGGAGTGACCGGCAGCCACATACGCGGTAAACCGATCGGAATTCGCCCCGCCGACGGCCGACAAGCGGTAGATCCGTGCCATCAACTCGAGGGTGGATTCGACCTCGATCATCACCGACGAACACTAGTCAAACCATCACGCCTGCGGAGTTCGATTTCACCCCGACAAAACCAGGTGCACTACTGCCCGACCACGGTCTGGTGATGTTCAGCTGCTGGCACCCCATCCAGCCAGTGGCAGCTCAGTGGTTCGTTTGATGATCTTCATGGCGAGTTGCGAGGTGAGCTTCTCCACATGGGGAAGGTTGGCGAGAACATCGATGTAGAGCGACTCGAAGTGGTCGGCGCCGGCGGTAACCACGCGCACGAGGTAGTCCGGCTGTCCCATCATTCGTGAAACCTCGACGATTTCCGGCACCGCTCGAACAGCATCCTCGAATTCGAGCATCGAGGCACGAGTGACAGTTTCGAGCGTGACCCACACCATTGGTTCGTAGCTACAGCCGACGATGTCGCGGTCCAAGATGGCGACATAACCCGAGATTGCGCCTGATGCTTCGAGATTGCGGACCCGCCGAAGGCACGGCGATGGGCTCAGCCCGACTGCGTCGGCGAGTTCATTGTTTGCTATCCGACCGTTTCGCTGAAGATGGTACAGAATTGCTCTATCGATATCGTCCACAGCAATCGATTCTACATTCAGTCGATCGATGGCTCTAAAACGCAATCGAACTCCCCCGCCGATGGTGAATACTTGTGGGCATGGAACCTTCCCATGACGTCGTGTGGCCACGATCCCCACGAGGTGTACAAAAACGGCGCCGAGCTCCGCGTCTCAACACGCTCGCCGGCACGAGCGTCGCCTTCCTATGGGACTATCTGTTCCGCGGCGACGAACTCTTTCCGGTCCTGGCCGCACAACTCGAAGCTCGTTTCCCGGATATCGAAATCGTCGACTACCCCGAGTTCGGCAACCTGCACGGCGCCGACGAAAAGGAACGGGTCGGCCGACTACCGGACGATCTGCGAAACCGCGGCGTCGATGCCGTGGTGTCGGGAATGGGATGTTGAGGTAGCTGTACGCCCGCCGTGATGCGGGCCTCCATCGCCTCCGAGTCAGCCAGAATTCCATCCGTCTCGATCGTCTGTGAAGGGTTCGCTGGCCAAGCCGCCGCGACCGCCCGGGGTATGGGATACGACGGGCTGCCGCTCGCCGTCACCATTGGCCACGTCGATGCTCAATCGGCCAACGAGATGATCGCCAACTTCATCGACGTAACCGTCGACGACATCATCACTGGGCTCACCGGAGATGAACCCGACGACGACTCCGGCGGCGTCGAACCCGGAGCGCTCGACATCGCAGCCAGTGGAACGATCGATCAGATCAACGAGCACTTCATCGCTCTGGGATGGAGCGACGGCAATGCGATCATCCCGCCAACCAAGGAGAGGGTCGAGCGTTACCTCGACGGTTCAGGCCACGATCCCTGGAAGACACTCGGGATCGCTCCGTCGTCGGGCCGGGACCTCACGATCTGGTCGATCGCGGTCAATGCCGTTATGGCCGGCTGCCGACCGGAACACCTTCCGATACTCATTTCGCTGACTCAGATACTGGCCGATCCGGCGTACGGTTCGGAGCATTCGGGCAACACCACCGGGGCCGACGCCCTGATCATACTGGACGGGCCGAATTCCAAGGCGCTCGGCTTCAACGCCGGGCCCGGCGCTCAACGCGAAGGAAGGCACGCGAACACCAGCGTGGGCCGATGGCTCCGTCTCTACCTCCGCAACGTGTGCGGCTTCACCGCCGACGAGCACGACAAGGCGACCTTCGGCAATCCGGCCCGCCCTGTGCTCGCCGAGGATCATGACCATCTCCGCTCCGTTGCTGGAATCGTCAGTTGGCCCTCGATTGCCGAACAACTCGGCTTCCACTGGAGCGACGACGTCGTCTCGATGGCGCGAATGAACAGCGGACTGCTGATCGGC
>CALGOA010000080.1 GCA_937958015.1 uncultured Acidimicrobiales bacterium
CAACAGGAGAGACCGACGCCAACACCGGTACGTCCGCTGTCGACCCCGGTAGTCCACAGTCGCCGGCCGTCGACGGCAGCGATGATGCGACGATCGATATCGGGTTGGTCGGTCGTTACCGCATCGGCGATCAGGTCTGGCGTGACGCAAATGGCAACGGCCTCCTCGACCCGGGGGAGTCGCTGATCGCTAGTGTTCCCGTCCAGCTCTGGTCGGCGGCCCCGGACGGTTCGCCCGACACACTGATCGCCGAAACCTCAACCGACGGTTCGGGTCGGTACCTCTTCGAGAACACCGGCGCCGGCAACTTCGTGGTAGGTATTCCCGACACCGCCACCGGCGACGGTCAACCCCTCGCCGGTCTGACGAGTACCTCGACCTCCTCGGGGGCTGCGGGTGATTCGCATCCGACCGTGAATGTCGATGACGACGATGACGGTGTTGCCGCACCCGGTTTCGCTTCGCTCTCACAGCTGATCGCCATCTCAGATGGTCAGCCGGTCGGAGAACGCACCGAAGACGGCAGCTGGACCGACTCTGACTCCAACCTCACGGTCGATTTCGGCTTCGTTCCCGGGATGGAACTCGGCAACCTGGTGTGGGTCGACTCCAACAACAACGGTGTAGTCGACGGGTCCGAAACGGGTCTGGAGGGTGTTGTGGTCTCTCTGATTCAGGTGAGTTCGGGGGCTGTGATCGCCGCCACCACAACCGACGCCAACGGCACCTACCGCTTCACCGGACTTCGGCCCGATGACTACATCGTCGAGATCGGCGCTGCCAACTTCGCCGCCGGTTCGGCCGCCGAGGGTCTGTGGCCGAGCGACAACGGAGCGATCAGCAACGACCCGAACGATGATGTCGACGGCAATAGCGATGGCGCGACCCTGGCCCCATACCCTTGGGAAGCCGGTGTACGCAGCGGTGTGGTGAGTCTCATCGACGGAACCGAACCAACCGGCGAGGCCGGCACGGCCGGTGTTGCGGACCAGTCCTCCAACCTCACCGTTGACTTCGGTCTCTACAGCGTCTCGATCGGCAATCTGGTGTGGGCCGATACCGACAACGACACGATTCTCGATCCGGGCGAGGTGCCCATCGCCGACGTGGTACTGAGCCTGCTCGACGGGTCCGGTCAGCCGGTGCTGGCCCCGGGCGGACAGCCCCTGACCCAAACGACCGATGGGGACGGGAACTACCTCTTCACCGGCCTGCGGGCTGGCTCTTACACGGTCGTGATCGATCCTACGAACTTCGATGACGGTGGACCGCTCGACGGCTTGGCCTCGTCCAACGGGGGTGTTATCGGTGCTCCCGCTGCCGATCCCAGCAACGGCGTCGATTCCGATGACAACGGCGCTCCCAACGCCAACGGGATCGTCGTGTCACCTGCGGCCGCAGTTCCCCAGGACGTCCCTACCGTCGACTTCGGCTTCGTGCAGACGGCTTCGCTCGGCTCGTTCGTATGGCTGGACAACGACAAGGACGGCATCCGTGATCCCGGTGAGTCCGGCGTCTCAGGTGCGACTATCGAGATCAAGGACGCAACGACGGGTGAGGTGATTCGGACCCTGACGAGCGACTCCACCGGCAGCTGGCTGGCGGAGGATCTCGAACCTGGCGACTACATCGTGTCGATCAGTGATACCGGTGGTCGGAGCCTCACCAGCCTCAACGCCGGCTCCGACGACGGGATCGATTCCGATTTCGACGCGGCCGGCAACACGAGCGCGATCCGATTGGCACCGGGTGAAAACAACCGGACGGTGTACGCGGGGCTGATCGCCCCGGTCCTCGCACTCACCGGTTCTAACCTGACGAACCTATTGCTGCTGTTTGCAATCCTTCTGGGGGGTAGCGGATTCAACCTGATCCTCACCGAACGGGTACGCAAAGCTGCGGTGGTGTTTAACACACCACCGAGATAGGTCTCGGCCGGTTCTAGGCCGGTTCGGGTTCGAGCACCGCGACGACGCCCAGTTCGTCACCTTCGGTGATCTCGTAAGCGTCGACGTTCCCGCTGTCGACCAGGTCGGCCATGGCGGCTTCGAGTCGGCTGCGTTCGCTCGCAGGGACAGTGATCGTGGCAGAGGTGATCCGTGTCTTCAGCGATCGTTTCGCCTCGGTCTTCGGGCGACGCAACTCTGTGAGAGCGGCACCCGCAAGCGCCATGATCGCAGGATCGGCGGTGTCGCCGGCGATGTCTCGCAGGGCGGAAGCCGAAGGCCATCCGGAAGTGTGGACCGATCCGGATCGCCACCAACTCCAGACCTCTTCGGTGGCGAAGGGCAGGAACGGTGCAAACAGCCGCAGCAACGTGTCGAGGGTCTGAGCCAGAGCGGCATGGGCCGACTCGGTGCCGTCGGCCGAGGTTGAACTGCCTTCTCCGTAGGCACGGTCCTTGATCAACTCGATGTAATCGTCGGTGAAGATCCAGAACTGGGATTCGGCCCGTTCGAGCGCCCGGGCGTAGTCGTAGTCATCGAACGCCGCGGTGCAGTCATCGACGAGCGTTGCAAGCCGGGCCATGAGCGAGCGGTCCACGGCTTCGGTGACGGGTGACTGGAGCGAATCCACCGAGACACCCATGCCAAGAGCGAACCGGGAGGCGTTCAGCATCTTGATGGCGAGGCGGCGTCCGACCTTCATCTGCCCCTCGTCAAACGCCGTATCGGTTCCCGGGCGGGCGGAGGCCGCCCAGTACCGCACGGCGTCCGAGCCGTACTGTTCCAGCAGGTCGGTGGGGACCACGACGTTCCCGACCGACTTCGACATCTTCTTGCGATCGGGGTCGAGGATCCACCCCGACAGGGCGGCATTGCGCCACGGCGCCACATCGTTTTCGAAATGGCTGCGAACGACGGTGGAAAAGAGCCAGGTCCGAATGATGTCGTGGGCCTGGGGCCGAACGTCGAACGGGTAGACCTGATCGAAGAGTCCGCCGTCGGCATCGGCCCACCCCGCGGCGATGTGGGGAGTGAGCGATGATGTGGCCCAGGTGTCCATGACGTCGGGGTCGGCGGCGAAACCGCCGGCCTCTCCCCGCTGGTCCTCAGTGAACCCCGCTGGAACATCGACCGATGGATCGATCGGCAGCTGGTCCTCGTCGGGAACCAACGGCGTGTCGTAGATCGGCTCGCCCGCATCGTCGAGTGCGTACCAGACCGGGAACGGAACGCCGAAGAACCGTTGTCTGCTTACCAACCAATCGCCATTCAGGTTCTCGACCCAGTTGCGATATCGAGCCCGCATGTAGGAGGGGTGAAAGTTGATTTGCTCGCCCCGCTCGACCAGCGCCGCCTTCAATGCATCCTCGCGGCCACCGTTGCGGATGTACCACTGACGGCTGCTCACGATCTCCAGTGGTTTGTCGCCCTTTTCGAAGAACTTGACCGGATGGGTGATCTTGCGGGGCTCGCCGACGATCGAACCGGCTTCGGTCAGTGTGTTAACTAGGATCTCTCGGCCGCTGAACACGGTCTTGCCGACCATCTGTTCGTAGAGCGCGCGTCCCTCACCGGTCAACACCTCGGGGATCTCGTCGGTGAACCGGCCCATCCGATTGATGACCGCGCGGCTGGGTAGGTTGAGCTCCCGCCACCACGTGACGTCGGTGGTATCGCCGAACGTACAAATCATGGCGACGCCGGTGCCTTTGTCGGGTTGGGCCAGTTCGTGCAGTCGAAGCGGCACCTCGACACCCATCGGTGTGGTGATCGTCTGTCCCTCGAGCTGATTGAAGCGTTCGTCTTCGGGGTGGGCGACCACGGCAACACAGGCCGGCAGAAGCTCGGGCCGGGTTGTGTCGATCATGAGATCGGAACCGTCGGGTCGGGTGAACTTGAGGGTGTGGTAGGCGCTCGGCTGGTCACGATCCTGAAGTTCGGCCTGGGCGACGGCGGTCTGGAAGGTGACGTCCCAGAGGCTCGGGGCCTCCTGTTGATAGGCGTGTCCGCCGGCCAGGTTGCGGAGGAATGCTAGCTGGGAGGTGCGACGGGATGAATCCGAAATCGTCTCGTAGAGAAGACTCCAGTCGACACTCAGTCCGAGACGCCGAAACAGACCCTCGAAGGCCTTCTCGTCTTCGGCGACCAGTTCCGAGCACAACTCGATGAAGTTCGGCCGGCTGAGAGGGACCTGCTGCTTGAGTTTCTTGCCGTCGGCTCCGAGGCCCTCCTTTCCGGGCGGGGTGAAGCCGGCTTCGTAGGGCAGTGATGGATCGCAGCGAACGCCGTAGTAGTTCTGGACCCGGCGTTCGGTTGGGAGACCGTTGTCGTCCCACCCCATCGGGTAGAAGACGTTCTTGCCCGTCATGCGCTGGTACCGGGCGATGGTGTCGGTGTGGGTATAGCTGAACACGTGACCGACGTGCAGCGAGCCCGAGACGGTGGGCGGAGGAGTATCGATGCTGAACACCTCGGGGCGCTTCGCGGTGCGATCGAATCTGTAGACGTCCTGTTCGGCCCACGCCGTGTCCCACTTGGCCTCGAGGCCCTCCAACGATGCCTTCTTCGGTGCTCCCGAACCCTGCGATGCCATAGAGGACAAGCGTATGCCCTGACAAACCCCCAAATTTCAAATTTCTGCTGGCGGCTACAAAGTTCGTAGTGGGCAGCAGAAATTTGAGCGGAATGTGGTGGGGAGCAGACAGAACGAATGCAACCGGCAGGCGTCGCCCCCGGTTTTCGGCCTGCTAGCGGTTGGGCCAGCCAGCGCTGGTGGTCCGTTGATCGACGCCGTTCCACATGACCGTGTCGGTGTCGACGGTAACGAAGGCGCCGGCGCAACGCCCCGCCGCGATGCCGGAGGCGGTTGGTTCCCAGCAGGCGCTGAGGCTGGTGGAGCTGTCGACCGCCAGGGAAATGGACTGACCGCGTGCCACCGAGGCGAGGCTGGCCTGGTGGGTAGGTTCCCATGTGGGCGACGCAATGATTCCGTCGATCTGATCGTTGGAGCCCCAGGCGACGTAGTCGATCACTCGGTTCTGATCATCGACCAGCCAGATGTCGTCTCCGGCGTTGCCAAACACCTCACCGATATAGGTCTGGAAGTAGCGGTTCTGGGCGCCGGGGTTGGCCTCGATCGTAGGCAGATAGTTGGGTTGGTCGAAGGGGCGCATCCACGCAACGATCGACTGGCCCGCCCGCAGGTCATAGTCGCCACCGTCGGAGTCGAAACCGCCGAACACCGACCGACCTCCGAGTGAGCTGTCGTCGTCGCCAAACGGTGAGAAGTCCTGGAGTCCGATGCTCGAGTAGTCCACTCGGCCCCCGGTGGTGTTCGTGATCTCGACGAATTCGTCCTCGATGTCGCCAGCTCGGAAGTTCACCTCGGTGATCCTCAACGACCCGGCCAGCGGCGAGAGTTCGAGCAGCGCAAGTTCGAACGTGTGGTCGGCGCTGTTGCCAGCGTTGTCCTTGGCCTTAACGGTCACGGTGAAGCGTTCGCCGATGTCGGCTGGTGCCGGGCTGTTCCCACCCCAGTCAAGGGCCACGCCGGTTGAGGTGACGTTCGCCGACAGGCCGGTCGGAAGGCCCGTTGCGCCGAACGTGATGGGATCACCCTCGGGGTCACTGGCCGAGAACGGAACGACCAGATTGGTCGCCGACACGATCGTGATCCGTTGGGCGCCGCCGACGATCGGGGCCGCATTCGGAGGAGCGGGCGTCGTGGTTGTAGTCGTTCCGACGGTGGCGATGAGCACTCGAAGTTCGCCGTCGTCGCAACGGCCGGCGCCGTCGCAGGCCCGGTAGCTCACCCGATCGGATCCGCCGGCGATACCGGTAACCGTTGCCTCAACACCAACGACGGCCGGTGCCCCCGCTGCGGCGGGCGCCCGAGGCGTTTGGATCGCAATTGAGGCGTTGCTCGGTTGTCCGAGGAGCTCGAAATCGATCGACCCCGAGGTGGTCTCTGCCAGCAGGTTGATCACTGTCGTTTCGCCAGGCTCCACCTGGGCGACGATGTCCCGGGCGAGAGGAGCGGCACCGGCAAACGGATTCAGCGTGGTTGTGGGCCGACGAGTCGTTGGGGGAGAGGTGGGAGGCGGCCCGGGCGTGGTCGTCGGTGATGACTGAGGGATCGACGTGGTGGGCGTCGTGGTCGTGGACGTGGTGAGCGTCGTGGTCGTGGTTGTCGGTAGCAGGCTGGTGGGAGCTTGAAACAGCTCGATCGTCGTCGCCGTCGTTGTTGTGGCGGGGATCGTGGTGGACGTCGAGGTGGTCACCGATGTGGTGGGCGGGGTGATCGCCAGCTCGGTCGGGGTGGGAGGTGCCCCGGCCGATCCGAGGGCGGTAGCGACGGTTATCGCGGCTGCGGTGGCCGCGGCGCCGATCGTGGAGGCCCCGCTGGCCGCCATACCGGTGGCGGCCGGTGCCATCGTGGGAGTGCTCGAGGCGACACCGTTCGTCAGCCACGTGATCGGCCCCATCGCCATTCGTAGTCGGCCGAGTCCGATCCCCAGGAAGGCTCGAGCGACGGCCGGGTCGAACTGAGAGCCGGCACACCTGGCGATTTCTTCCCGAGCTTCGGAAGCGGGACGGGGCTCTTTGTAGGATCGCTTCGACGTCATCACATCGAAGGTGTCGGCAACTGCAACGATGCGCGCCCCCAAGCTGATCTCTTCACCCTTGAGGCGGTCGGGGTAGCCGTGTCCATCCCAACGTTCGTGGTGGCTTCTGATCGCCAGGTAGTACTCGCCGAGCCACGGGGCCAACGGTGCGGCGAGCTCGTCACCCTTCCAGGTGTGGGACTTGAGGACTTCCCACTCCTCGTCTGTCGGCTTGCCGGGTTTGTTCAGAATCTCGAAGGGGACGAACAGTTTGCCGACGTCGTGGAGGAGCGCCGCCCAGCGCAGCTTCTGCTGTTTGTGTTCGGGGATGCCCATCTCGTCGGCGATGATGTCGGTGTAACCGCGGACCCGTTCGGAGTGGCCTCGTGTCAACCGGTCGTGGGTAGAGAGGGCTGCGACCAACTCCAGCATCGTTTGAGCACTCCGGGTGTCCGTGTCAGACAAGCCCCTCTCGTTGATCTCCTGGATTCTCCGTTCCAGCTGGCGGGTGGTGCCGGTCCGAAGGGCCATCCCGAAACGACTTGGCGCGGTATCGGGGAAAACCAGCGACAGTTTGAAGAGCGCAGCGAGCGGGAGGAATCGCCGGGCCAAACGATCGGCCAGAATCAGCACGGCTGCGCCTCCGGCGAAGATCGTGAGCACCCAGAGCACGCCGCGGCCGTCGCGTTCGGTGTGATCGGCGATCCAACGGGTCGTGAGCAACGACAACGACAGAGGAATCAACACGACCAGGACCCGAATGGCGCGAGCGATCCACGGACGTCCGGTCCACGTTGGGAGCGTCTGGTCTGTTGACCTCTGGGTTGGTCCCGTTACAGGCATCAGCGTTCTATCGACGCAAAACCGGACCTCCTGTATGAAATGAATTGCCTTGCAAATACGGGCAGCAAGATCCCTGTCGAACCTGCGGGCACGCCGCTCGGGCTGTGTGTTCGCCCTGATCAGGTGCTCTTTGTTATCACCAGCAGGAGACGATCCCAGCTTCGTACAATGGTGTCGTGATTTCCCTCTATGACACGGTCGAGAGCAAGGTGGTGCCGCTGCGGTTGCGGGACCCCGGACAGGTGTCAATTTACGTCTGTGGGCCCACCGTGTACGGCCCGCCCCACATCGGGCACGGCCGCCACACGATGGTCTACGACGTGCTCCGGCGCTTTCTGGTGTGGAAGGGACTCGACGTCACGTTCGTTTCGAACATCACCGACATCGACGACAAGATCATCGGCCGTGCCAACGACGAGGGTCGGGAGTGGCAGGACATCGCCACTAAATGCGAGAACATCTGGTGGAAATCGATGGACCTCTACAACGTCGACCGACCCGACCACGTCCCGCACGCCACCGATTACGTCGACCAGATGGTCGAACTGATTTCGGTGCTCCTCGACGATGGCAAGGCCTATCTCACCGGCGACGGTGTCTACCTGCGGGTCAGCCAGGTCGCTGATTATGGACTGCTGGCCAATCAGGATCTCGACGACCTACTGGAAGGCGGCGGTGACCGGACGGTTGTCGGCACCGAAAAAGAGAACCCGGCCGATTTCGCAATGTGGAAGTTCACCAAGGAAGGCGAACCCTCGTGGCCATCGCCGTGGGGTGACGGAAGGCCGGGCTGGCATACCGAGTGTGTCGTCATGGCGCTCGACATTCTCGGTGAGGGGTTCGATCTGCACACCGGCGGGCTCGACCTTGTCTTTCCTCATCACGAAAACGAACGCGCCCAGGCGGTGGCCAACGGGAAGAACTTCGCCACCCACTGGATGCATCACGGCTTCGTCGAGATGGAAGGTGAGAAGATGTCGAAGAGTCTCGGCAATGTGAAGAACCTTCTCGATCTCGCCGAACAGTTCGACCCCCGGGCCTACCGTCTGCTCGTTCTGCAGAGCCACTACCGGTCTCCGATGGAGGTCACCGAGGCCACGTTGAACAACGCCCAGGCGGCGATGCAACGACTGGACACGTTCGCGCGCCGCTTCGCCGACGCCACCGAGTCGCCCGACGCTGAGGCGATGAACGAGTTCGACACGGTGATGAGTCGCGATCTCGACAGTGCGGGCGCCGTCGATCTGATGTTCCGCAAGGTGAGAGAAGCGAACACCGCCAGGGACGCGGGCGACGGGGGAGCCGCCGGCTCGGCCGCCGCAACCGCACTCGAGATCGCCTCGGTTCTCGGACTCGAACTCGAATCGTCCGGCGATGATGTGCCCGCCGAGATCGAAGCACTCGTCCAACGTCGGACCGATGCTCGGGCTGCCAAAGACTGGGCGGCCGCCGATCAGATTCGAGATGAACTGACCGCCGCCGGTTGGACCGTCGAAGACAGCGCCGACGGCCCGGTGGCGCGCCGCATCTAACTACTCCGCTATCTAACTACCGCGCCATCTAACTACTGCGAACCGTTGCTTTCCGGTGTGAACCACCGTGAACCGTCGTAGGTGGTGGTTTCGGGAGGGTTCGGCGGGGCCGGAGCAAGTTCGGGCGGGTTCGTACCGAATTCATCTGGCGACACGTCGGCGAGGGCCCGGGCATGACCACGACGTGGCGGTCCGGTCACCTATCGTTGTAACGATGCCTGGAGTGACTGTCGACAACATGGTTGGCCGCGTTCTGGGCGATCGCTATCGCCTTGACGCAGCGATCGGCTCGGGCGCGTCGGCAACCGTCTACACCGCCGACGACCTCTCTCTGGAGCGTCGGGTTGCGGTAAAGGTCCTGCACCGGGGATTGGTCGAGGACGCTCGGTTCGCCAAACGATTCCGCAACGAGGCCAAGGCTGTTGCGCAGTTGGCTCACCCGCGGATCCTGAACCTGTTCGACTGGTCCGAAGGCGACGACTGTTATCTGGTCACCGAATTGTTGACCGGTGGCAGTCTCCGGCACATGCTCGATGAGGGCCATCGGCTGTCGGTGAGCCAGGCGGTCGTGGTCGGTTTGCACGCGCTCGAGGGTCTGGAAGTGGCTCACCAGCGGGGTTTCGTGCACCGCGACGTGAAACCGGCCAATCTTCTGTTCGGTGCCGACGCACGGTTGCGCATCGCCGACTTCGGCATCGCTCGTGCTGTCGCAGAATCGGCGTGGACCGAACCTGAGGGTGCCCTTATCGGCACCGCACGGTATGCCGCGCCTGAACAGGGTTCCGGGGCGGTCGTTACCGGCGCCGCCGACATCTACTCGTTGGCGCTCACACTCATCGAAGCCGTGACCGGCGAGGTGCCCCTGCTGTCGGACAGCCCCATCGCCACGATGGTGCTTCGCCAGGACACCAACGTCGATGTGCCGGCCGACATGGGGCCGCTATGGGAATCGTTGAGTGCGGCCGCAAAAGCAAACCCAACCCATCGGCCCACCGCGTCGCAGTTGATTCAGGCCTTTCATCGCGCCGCTGCCGACCTGCCGCGGCCCTATGTTCTCCCGCTGGCGAACATAGACGCCGACGCCCCCGCCGAACTCGACTACCCCGAGTCAACCTCGACCGGCGGTACCGAACCCTTCGATGATGCAGCCCAGGCCACCGCCCCCACCGTTTCCCGCTCGCCCCTGCATTTTGCCGACGACGACCTCGCCGCAATGGGCATGGCATCGGGCCAGGTTGCTGTTGTCGGCGACAACCACCGGGGAGAGCTGACCGACTTCGACGTGGACAGAAAGGCTCGATGGCCCTGGGCCATTGCTGCGGTGGCGCTCCTCCTCGCTGTCGTCGGGGTCGCAAACTCTGGCTTGTTCAGCTCCGAAATCGAACCGGTTCCAACGCCCGCAGCCATCGATGGTGAACCCGTCGATGAATTCGTGGGGATGAACGAGACCGACGCATTGGCCCTTCTGGCCCGGCGAGGCTGGACACCAACGGTCATCTCCGAACGCCAACGGGGCTCCGAGGCCGGACAGGTTCTCGCCCAGAATCCGATCGCTGGAAATCCTTGGGCGGTTGGCCAACCGGTCACCCTGGTCATTTCCGAGGGGCCGCCGCTCGTTGCGGTTCCCGAGATCGTTGGGAGTCATCGCCGTGATGCGATCTCCACCATGCGGTCGTTCGACCTTTCGATCACCTCGGTCGACGAGGTGTTCGACGAAGAGGTTGCGGTCGACTTAGTGATTGCCCTGGTTCTGACATCGGGTGAAGCGCCGCCTCCGGAGGTTGAGGAGGGCGCCGAGTTCTCCCTCGTAGTGAGCAAAGGCCCTGAACGGCGCAAGACACCGGACCTTCGAGGTCTCACGCCGTCGGAGGCCGAGACCCTGCTCCTCGATTTGGATGTTTCGTTGGAAGTTGCGGGTGAGGAGTTCAGCACCGAAATCGCTGAGGGTGGCATCATCAGCTCTCAGCCGCTCACCAATGCCCTGGTGGAAAAGGGCGGCGTCGTGCGGGTGGTCGTGTCCAAGGGCATGCCGTTCGTGACAATCCCCAATACCGCCGGCCGAGACGTCGACAACGCCACGCGCCTGCTCGAGGCCGCGGGCCTACAGGTCAGCGGAGTCTCCGGCTCGCCGACTCGACCGGTGCTCACCACCGACCCGCCCCAGGGTGAATCGGTGCGGATGGGAACACAGGTCGAAATAATCACCCGTCGTTAAGGCCGGTAGCCTGAGAGTCTGATGAGCAGCGAAAAGTACCTTTTCCTCAGCGACGAATGGATCGCCAAGGCGACGGAATTGCGAGACGAGGTGGAGGCTGCGTTTGGCGGTGAACTCCCGGAGCCTCCCGCCGAGGTTCGGGTCAACGTGCAGGTAACCCAGATTCCCCATCGGGACGATCTGTTCGGCCACATCGACACCACCGGCGGTGCCTTCACGGTGTTGGAGGGCTCGCTCGACGACTTCGATGTGGCGGTCACCACCGACTACATCACCGCTGCCGAACTGTTCACCGCCGCAGGACCCGAACAGTTCATGCAGGCGATGATGCCGGCGATCTTCGGAGGTCGGATCCTGGTCGAGGGTGATCTCGCTGAGCTCATGCCGCTTATGCAGCAGCAGGCAAACACACCGTCGGAACTTCCCTCTGAAGCCCAGGCAATCGGGGCCCGAATCGTGGCGTTTACCGAGGTCTAATCCTTCTTTCTGGTGCGGGGAAACCGCGCCCGTGGGGCGAATAAGCAGCCGGGGGTGGCCGATACCCTGTCCCGGTGGCAGACGCACTGAACAGAGAAGATGTCGCCCGGGTGGCAGAGCTTGCGATGCTCCGTCTGACCGACGATGAACTGGATACGTTCACGCCTCAACTGGTGGCGATCCTCCAACATGCCAGCGATGTGGAGTCGTTGGACGTTGACGACGTTCCGCCCACCCAACACCCGTATCCGCTGGTCAACGTGTTCCGGCCCGATGTGGTGGAGACCTTCGACGGTCGTGAGGCCGCCCTGGCTATGGGTCCCGAGGTCGAAGACGGCCGCTTCCGGGTGCCACCGGCCCATGGGGAGGAGCCCTAGATGCGCACCGCAATCGAGACCGCCGCTGGTGTTGCCAGCGGTGAACTGTCGGCCGTCGATGTCGTCGAGGAGAGCCTCGGTGTGATCGCTGATCGGGACGACGAGATCCATGCGTTCAACACCGTTGTTGCTGAGCGGGCTCGGGAAGCGGCGGCGGGCATCGATTCTCGCATCGCCAATGGCGAGGACGTCGGCCCGTTGGCCGGGGTCCCGATCGCACTGAAGGACAACATGTGTACGTCGGGCATCGACACCACATGTTCCAGTCGAATCCTCGAGGGTTGGAAGCCTCCCTACGACGGAACGGTCGTCCAGAAACTGGCTGCCGCGGGCGCGGTGCTGGTCGGCAAGACAAACCTTGACGAGTTCGCTATGGGGTCCAGCACCGAGAACTCGGCCTTCGGTCCCACCCGCAACCCACTGGACCCCTCGTTGGTGCCGGGCGGATCCAGCGGCGGTTCGGCCGCGGCGGTGGCGGCAAACATGGTGCCGCTCAGTTTCGGATCCGACACGGGCGGCTCGATCCGCCAGCCCGCAGCGCTGTGCGGCACGGTCGGGCTCAAACCCACCTACGGAGCCGTGAGTCGTTACGGGTTGATCGCGTTTGCGAGCTCGCTCGACCAGATCGGACCGTTCACCTCCACCGTCGCCGATGCGGCCGTCGCATTCGAAGCGGTGGCTGGATTCGATCCGCGCGACTCCACCAGCATCCCCGAGCCGGTACCGAGCGCCGTTGATGCGCTCGGCGCGGGCGCCGCAGGTCTTCGAGTCGGCGTGATCTCCGAGTTGATGGGTGAGGGCATCGAGGGCTTCGAGCCCGACGTCCTCGCCCGTACCCGAGAAGCGGCCGATGCGTTGGCTGCAGCCGGCGCCACCGTCGAGGAGGTCAGCTTGCCGTCGATGATCTACGGTCTGTCGGCCTACTACCTCATCGCTCCAGCCGAGGCGTCCAGCAACTTGGCCCGGTATGACGGTGTTCGTTACGGGAATCGGGTCACCGAGGGTTCCAGCACAGCAGACATGATGATCGCCACCCGGACCGCCGGATTCGGCCCCGAGGTGAAGCGACGCATCATGCTCGGCACCTACGCCCTGTCTGCGGGTTACTACGACGCCTTCTATGGGAAAGCCCAGCGGGTGCGCACCCTGATTCTGAACGACTTCAACGCCGCATATGAGAAGTTCGATGTTCTACTCTCGCCTACATCTCCCTGTGTGGCCTTCCCGTTCGGGGCGAAGTCCGACCCTCTCACCATGTACCTGAACGACGTGTGCACGATTCCGTCGAACCTCGCCGGTCATCCAGCCATCTCGGTGCCGTTCCGAACCGGAGCGGGCGGCCTTCCGGTCGGGGTGCAGATCCTGGGCCCATTGTTAGGCGAGGCCGCCATCTTCCGAGCCGCCGCAGTCCTGGAGGCAGCAGCATGACCACCTGGGAAACAGTTGTTGGGCTTGAGGTCCACGCCGAGTTGGCAACCGAATCGAAGATGTTCTCGCCCGCTCGCAACGAGTTTGGTGGCGAGCCGAACACGAACGTGCATCCGGTGTGCCTCGGTCTTCCTGGCACGTTGCCGGTGGTGAACGCAAAGGCGATCGAACTGGGCATTCGTGTGGGGTTGGCGCTGAACTGCAGCATCAATCGCAGCGTCTTCGCTCGGAAGAACTACTTCTATCCCGACATGCCGAAGGACTACCAGATCAGCCAGTACGACCTGGCCCTGAACACCGACGGGTTCGTCGATCTGCCGAACGGCACCAGGATTCGGGTGGAACGGGCCCACCTGGAAGAGGACACCGGCAAGAGCACCCATATCGGCTCCACCGGCCGCATCACCGGGGCCGACTACTCGCTGGTCGACTACAACCGGGCCGGGGTACCGCTGCTCGAGATCGTGAGCCATCCCGATCTACGAAACGGTGACGACGCCAAGGCCTACGTGCAGGAGGTCCGGGCAGCTCTGGTTGCCGTCGGCGCGTCCGACGGAAAGATGGAAGAAGGCTCGCTCCGGGTCGATGCCAACGTGTCGGTTCGGCCGGTGGGTTCTGACGAACTTCGCACGCGCTGCGAAGTGAAGAATGTGAACTCGCTTCGATCCCTGGGCCGAGCCATCGCATACGAGTCCAAGCGGCATATCGAGCTCTACGAGAATGGCGAACGACCCATTCAGGAGACTCGGCACTGGGATGAAGAAGCCGGCCGTACCCAGCCCGGTCGATCGAAGGAGGAGGCGGAGGACTACCGCTACTTCGCCGATCCGGACCTGGTCGTTATCGATCCCGCTGTCGAGTGGGTTGACGAGATCCGGGCCGGACTGCCAAAGCTGCCGGCTCAGATGCGAGCCGAGTGGACCGCGGCTGGCGCCGATGACGAACTGGTCGAAACCGTGATCGGCCGCGGCCTGGGAACCATGGCGAACGGAGCAATCGAGCAGGGCGCCGATCTCGGCAAAACGCTGATCCACTGCGCGAACAACATCGACCCGGACTCGGTCGGACACCTTGATGCCCTCGGTCTGGCATCGGTCGTGCAGATGGAAACCGGTGGTGCGCTCACGTCGACCCAGGCCAAGACGGTCCTGGCGGAGATGATCGAGAACGGCGGCACGGCTGAAGACATCGCTGCCGCCAAAGGTTTCGAGGCGATGGACACCGGTGAGCTGGAGGGGATGCTCGACCAGATCATCGCCGACAACCCCGACGAGTGGTCACGTTTCTGCGAGGGCGAAGCAAAGCTGCAGGGTTTCTTCACCGGTCAGATCATGAAAGCCACCAAGGGTCAGGCCGACGGCAAGGTGATCAACCAACTCCTCGCCACCAAGAAGCCCTAACCCTCTTCTCCAAATTCCTGATGGCAACGACATCTGGCGGCACTTGCGGCGTACAGAACGACCATTATGTAGCTGGCATCAGCAATTTCGTGCCGGGAGGGACTAGCGGTCGATCTGCCATGCGGTCTTCGCGGCCCATTCGAGGCCGGGTTCGAACAGCGATTCGTGCCGTCCGCTGAACAAGGCGAGGGTGACGTTGCCCGACGTCCGGCTCATCAACAACGGACGATCCTGGGCATCGAACCAGTCGAACGGTGACCGTTCACCGGCGATGGAAGCGGGCAGGTTGCCCCGGTCCACGGCGTCGTAGATGGCCTGGCCGAACTGATCCTCCGGTGGGACGAGATCATCGAAGGCCTTGAACGACTGCGACGTGGGAACCAGCGTGTCGTAGAGCCCGGTTGCGATGTACAGCGGAATTTGGGCTGCCTTGGCATTGGCGATCGTGCTGGAAGGACTTCGTTTGGTGCATTCGGCGCCAGCGGCGGTTCCCGGAAGGGGAGCACCACCGCAGGATGCCTGGAGCTGACCGACGTAGTGGCGGCGGGGAACGGTGAGTCGGTACTGGTACCACTCGACCAGGTCGTAGACCGGAACCCAGGCGATTCCGCCTGCGAACAACTCCGGAGCTTCACCGGCCATGTTCAACACCGCAAATGCGCCGCCGGAGAAACCGATCATGAAGACCTTGTCGGGATCGATGTCGTCGTTGGCAATGGCGTAGGCCACCGCGTCGCGTATGTCCTGAATGACCAAGTCCGATCCGGTGGCGTTGGGGTTGTTGTTGGCCCCGCGGAAGTCGGGGGCGATCATCGACCAGTCGTTCTGGTCAGCCCAACGGGCGAAGGGGACGTTGAGCTGTTGGTTGTAGTTCGAACTCCAGCTGTGCAGTACCAACAGAAGTGGGCGTTTCTCGCCGCGTGAGGGCTGCCAGTAGGCGGGCTGCTGGTAGCTCGAGTAGCTGGAGGGGATACGGATGTTGGCGGCTCGGGTGAAGTTGGCCCACGCCGACGAACTGGTGGAGGCGTAGTTGCGGAAACCTCGCGTGCTGACGTCCCGGGTGAAGCCGGTGATGGGTGCTCCGCGATCGGCGCCGGGCTTGGCCGAGGCCTCGCCTGCGAACTGGTTCGCCTCCACGAACTCGCCGTTGGCAGCGACCCAGCGGACCACACCGCCGCGATTCAGTTGGCCGGTGGTGAGGAGGTTCAGCCAGTAATCGAAGCCATCGCCGTCGGAGGAACGGTTCAGCACGTTCTGGTAGACCCGTTCGAGAAATTCGCCGTCGGTTGGAGCGCCGAAGGTGTTGCGGAACTCGGCGCTCTGGGTGAAGGCGGTAGCGATGTCCTCGATCGAGTTGCCTTCACGGAAGATGCGGATCCAGTACTTTGCGCCCTCGATATCGGCATCCCGATCGAAGAAGGCGCGATAGAGGCGCAGCACGCTGGCGTAGTCGGTGTAGAAGTCGTCCGACGTGGTCAACTGTTCCAGGGTGGTGGCATCGACCATGCGCGGTTGAGCCTCCTGCGCCTGCACGGGCGTGGAGAGCGCGGCGACGAGGGCGACCAGAGTGACGAATGCGAGGACTCTTTTCAGCACGTCAGAAAGAGTACGCGTTCCGAGCTCGGTAACGGTGCCATAGCCCCCACCCGCCCGAACCGACGTTGACGTGCGT
>CALGOA010000081.1 GCA_937958015.1 uncultured Acidimicrobiales bacterium
GATTCCCGACATGCTCGCCAACCGGGCCGACACCTACAACCTGGGTGACGTGGTTGGTGGCAATGACGAGGTCTTCGCTCGCAGCTATCTCGAGAACGCTCTGACGGCCAATCCGGTCCTCGCCCCTCTGGCGGGAAGTGCACCTGAAGACTTCAACAGTTTCCTTCGGGCTGCCAACGGGGAGCCGCTGCCCGAGTCGTCGTTGGCCGGTTCGTTCAGTTCGGCCGAAGTCACCGAGATGGTCTCGGCCCTGAGCCATCTGGTTCGGATCCAGAACACGGTGTTGCTGGTGAATCGGCAGTACATCAAGTCGGCAGCCACCGAGGACAGCTATCGGACCGAACCGCCGTTCCTGCTGCAGGGTTCCTACCGCAACATGGCCCGGCTGGCATCGAAGATCGTGCCCGCGATGACGGCGGACGAGGTGGAGTCGCTGCTCGACGACCACTACATCGCCGAGAGCCAGTCGCTCACCGGCGCGTCGGAAGCGAACCTGCTGAAGCTCGCATCCTTGCGGGGCCGCATGACCGACCAACAGCGAGACCGGTGGACCGAGATCCTCGATGCTTTCAACCGACAGCAGCGTCTGGGTGGGGGAGAGACCGATCCGGTCACCCGGATGGTGGCTGCGATCGAAGGTGTCACCGATGCATTGAAGCTCCAGGACCCATTGGCGGCCCGGGCCATCGATCTGCTCGCCAGCACCGCCGCGCGAGATCGCGACGATGCCTAGCGAGCCAGAGCTTCGATCGGGTTCTACTTCGGGGCGGGCTCGTCACCAGCGACGAGCCACTCCTCGATGAAACCGGCCGGAATCTCGAACAGTCGTGCGTCCTCAGGCGATAGCGGGTCGCCTCGATAGAGCTGCACCAGAGCATCGGCGAGGCCGTTGCGAAGGGCGGCCTTCGAGGCCACACCATCGGCTCCGGCCGACTGGAAGCGTTCGATGTCCTCAGGGTTGGTCGAACTGGTGACACCGATCATCACCCGGTCCTCGCCGAAACGGTCCCGGATCGATTGGATCATTTCGCTGCCGCGGCCCTCGGGTCCGAGATCCTGATCGAAGCAGAGCAGGGAGTGTTCCTTCTCCTCATCGCTGCTGAGAATCTCGATCAATTCCTGCCGCGTAGCGACAGCGATTATCGACTCCTCACCAGCCCGTTCGATCATGAGCGCAAATCTCTTAACCCACCGCGACTCGTCCTCGATCAGCAAGATCATGGTGTTCACCTCCTGTGAAGTTCATGTCAATCGTGACCCCCGTCGGTGAGCCAACGATCGTTGCTTCACCGCCGGTTGCCTCCGCACATCGTTTGATGATCTGTAGTCCCTGGCCCTGGGTCCCGTTGGGTCGGGTGCCGTCACACCACGCCCTCTCCAGCGCCGCGACGTTTTCCACGCCACCGTTGTCTTCGATCTTCAGACGGTTGGCCCACGTGGTGACACGAACCAGATCGGCTCGGCCGTGTTTGGCGGCGTTGCGGGCCGCGTTGGTTATGGCCAGGCGCAGGATCAGCGGATCGACATCCTTCAGCGGCTCGACGGTTTCGTATTCGATCGCAATTCCGTCGTGGCCAACAACCGTCAGGTCCCGAGCGGTGACGTCCTTGCGGGTGGGAGACCGCTTGTAGCGGGAGAGCGTCGCAATCGCATACAGCTCGTCGCGGCCCTGTTCCAGGAGTACGTACGCCGACTTGAGTTCCTCGAGGTTGAGCGGATCGGTGGGGTCGTCAAGAAGGTCATCCAGTGCGAATCCGACACCCAATACCTCCCTATTCAGACTGTGATGCGAGGCGGCGAGCATGTCGCCGGCCGCCTCGGCAGTGGCCTGTGCGGTGGCGATCTCGACTCGTGCGTTGGCTGCGGCCACCCGGTCCGAGGCATCGCGGATCACATAGACGATGCGTTCCTCACCCTCGAGTTCGGTCAGCGAGTGTGACACGTCGACCGGAATCATCTCGCCGTCGCTGCGTCGAGCGAGAGCGTGATCGAGTTCGGGAATGGGAACGTTGGTCGGGTCGTAGGATCGTTCGAGCTTGTCCAGGTCGATCTCGGTCGTGTCGGCAGAGTCGTCCTGATAGAGGAACTCGTCGATAGTCCTTCCTGCCAGTTCCGGCTCCCGCAACAGTTCCGAGACCGCTGGCGAGTGACGCAAGATCCTGCCGTCCAAGTCGGTGGTCAAAATCGGATCGGGATTTGCGTTGAGAAAGTTCTGACGGGCCCGTCGTTCGGCTTTCAGTGCCTCACGAACCGGCAACAGGGCTGCTGCTGGGATCATGAGAAGACAAAGGGCGGCGGCGGCGAAACCGACTCGACCGAGGATCCCAAACAGCTCCTCCCGGTTTTCAACATCGGGCGAGTCCAGCACGCTGGGATCGAAGTTGGCGGACGGAAGTCCCTGAACGATGGTCGTTCGGTTGCCGGGGTCGCCGGCGACGGCATAGAACGGTTCGGACACCACCGACACCGGCGCCATGGACTCGGTATCCACGGCTTCGTTCAGGAAGACCAACTGCACCAGAATCGGGCCCTGTTCCCGTATCATCTGGATCGCCTCATCCGAGAACGATCCCGGCTCAAAGTGGGTCGAGTAATGGATGCAGGCGGCGTTCCCGGATTCGTCGGCGCCCTGCAGATTACCGACCGGAACCGGATTCTGAGGGAAGAGAGGCGGGTAGAAGCGGGTGGTGTCCGAAACGGAGGCCAGCCGCATATCCACCTCCAGAAGAGTGGGAGTAGCAGGCCCGCACCGGACACCGGAAACCGGCCACTGCTCGTCGATCGAGAGCACGGGCACCCCCATGTTGTCGACGGTCTTGGTCATGAATCGGTTGCCATCGTCCTCGGGCGACAACGAACCCATCTGCACGTCGACCGGGTAGACGAACGTGGTCGGAGGTTCGTGTTCGTGCGTGAAGCCGACGAAGCCTGTGATTGCAAATACCGCAGCCAGGATCACCAACGACACAACCGCGAACCGCATTTTCAAAAGCTTGGTGATGACACCCATAAGGCCCCACGTCCCTTCCACAACTCGGTAGTGGCGATCTCACACTGGGTAGTGATGAGGTTGCCGAAGGTGACGCTACTTGCTTCAACAAGCAAGTTGCAACTGGCTGCTCAGTCGTCTTTCAGCGCAACTGCATTCGGGGTGACGTTCATCTTGGGTTCGAACTCGGGGGCGACCGCGGCATCATCCCGCTCGCCGGTCACGGTGTTCTGTAGTTCGACGCAACAATTCGGGCAGGGCCCGTAGACCCGTTCGGTCACCGGGGTGCCACAACGGGGGCAGTCGAATGACAGATCGCTCGGCGTCGAGGTCAGATCCAACTCGGCATCACGCATCGCTACACCGTAGGCGAGCCGGCGGGATCCCTGGTCGACTTCGCTTCGTCGGTTGAGGGGCGACCCGATGGCCGGGATCGGTCGTCGGCATCGACCGGCGTTTCAGGTGTGGGAGACACTCCATAGAGGGCAACCGCTCCCGCCGCCACCGCACCCATCATGACCAGAGTGGCTCGGAGGCCGATCACTTCGGCGAGCACTCCGAGAGGGAGTGCCGTCATGCCGAAACCGGCGAATCCCAACTGCATGATCGACTGGACCCGCCCCTGGAAGTCGTTGTCGGCTCGTTGCAGGGCGAGCGTGTTGGACAAGGTCTGGAACGTCGTGGTCCCTGCGCCCGCCAGGACCGCAACAACAACCGCAGCCCAGTACGAGGGAGTGAGACCCAGCGCGATCACGGTCATTCCGAAGAAGATTCCGGCTGCGGTCATGATTCCCTTCGCCCGGGGTGAATCGGCGAGTCCGGCCACCCAGAGGCCCGCGGCGAGGGCACCCACCGACGAGGCCGATGTGAAGATCCCCACCTCGGTGTCGCCAAGGCCAAAGATGCCCTCCACCAGCGCTGGGACAAAGCTGACATAGCTGAAGGCGAACATCAGCACGGCGAATGCGGCGAGCACCAGGTTTCGGATGGCCGGGACGCTGCGAACGTACCGAACACCGTCGGCGATGTCGCGCAACGGTTTCGTCTTACCCGAAAGCGCGGCCGGAGGATTGGGAAGCAGTGTGGTCAACACGAGGCTGAACCCCGACAGCGATGCGGCCACGATGTACGCACCTCCGATCCCGAACAACGCCCAGCCCGCCAACGCTCCGGCGAAACTGGGAGCGAAAACCCGAGATCCGTTCATGGCCAGCGACTGCAGACTGATCGCGTTGCCCAGGTTCTCGCGGCCGACCAGATCGGTCGCCATGGCGACCCGAGCCGGTCCGAAGAAGCCGAAGGCGATTCCCTGGGTCATGCCGGCCACCAGCAACATCCAGTACTGCACCAGGCCGAGCAGCACCATGGTCCCCATCGCCGCTGCGGAGCCGACCAGAAGAGACTGGCTGATCAACATGACGCCACGTTTGGGCAACCGGTCGGTCGCGACACCACCCAGCGGCGTTGCGACCAGCAGTGCGACGCCGAACACGAAGTAGACGAAACCCAGGGCACCCTCGCGGCCGGTGAGATCCCAGGCCAAAATGCCGCGCAGGAAGAACTGCATCTGCACGCCCATGAAACTGAAGACGCCACCGGTCCAGAGATTGCGGAAGTCCCGTTGCGAGAGAGCAGCGAAACGACCGGACATTCAATTCAACGTAACGCTGGCGCCCGAGGCTGTTTCAATCTTCAGCTCGATTCCGGGCGTGACATCGGTCTCGGTTTCAGGCGACCGCTAGTCGAGCAGAACCTGCTCGATCGTGCGGTGGCCCAAGGCGAAGTACTCCGGCCGATCGTCTGAGTGTCCGAGCAACATGACCCCGATGGCGGTGGCCCAGGCCCTGCCGCGGGTCCAGACGTCGTCGTCGTACCCGAGCCGTCGGCGGGCCGCCCGTCGACCGGCGGGATCAAGAGCGATCCACATGCAGGTCAGATCGGAGGCGGGATCGCCCGAGGTGATGTCGCCCCAGTCGATCACCGACACGATGGCATCGTTGTGGACCAAGAGGTTGCCCGAGTGGGGATCCCCGTGGAGCCAGAGCGGCGGACCGCCATAAGGATCGGCCTCTAAGCCGGCATCCCAGACCCCTCGGGTTTCGGGAGGAACCAGACCGTCTGCCACGAACGTGGAGAGCAACCCGTCAAGCTGTTCGGCCCGCTGGCGCAGGGGCACGCCGCGAAATCGGTTGACCGGTGAATCGTCGGGGGCCGGCTGGTGCAGGGCTGCGAAGAACGAACCCAGCGTGTCGCCAGCCTCGACGGTATTCACCAGCGGTGACGAGATCGCATCGCTGCCATCCATCCATCGGACGATGCTCCACGGCCATCCGAATAACTCAGACGGCTCGCCCACATGGGTTGGGGCGGGAATCGGCAGGGGAAGTCGGTCGGCGAGTTCAGGCAGCCACCGTTGTTCGTGTTCCATCAGTCGGACCGCCAGCTCTCGCCGAGGAAGCCGCACGAGGTGCGACGGGCCCAGCCGGAACATCGCGTTGTCCCAACCCTCGGCGAGAAACCTGACATCGAGATCGGCCAGTGACGGATGCTGTTGGGCAACGAGGGAACGAACGAGCGTTGCATCGATCTCGACTTCGGCCGGCGGTGAGTCTGCGGTCGACACCGTTAGTCGAGTCGTTGCGCCACGGTGAGAAGCGGCAGAGGCAACGGCGAACGGCGACGGATCCTGCGCTGTTGGGTGATGCCAAACCCGGCATCGGACAGCAACGTCAGCATCGCTGCGGGAGGCAGAGCCGATATCGGTTGACCGAACTGCGCCGAGATGGCCCGAACCGCGTTCGCCCCCATGGAGGTGAAGGTGGATATCGAGGCGATCATCAAACGTCCGCCCGGCGTGAGGACCCGACGGATCTCACGGGCCGCGGCCGCCTGATTCCGGTACCAGTGAAACGACTCGATGCACGTAACAACATCGACCGAGTTGTCGGCGAGCGGTAGCCGCATCGAGTCAGCTTGGGCGAGGGCCGCGCCGGTGGGGACCCGGCCCCGAGCCTCGGCCAACATTCCGCTCGAGAAGTCGGTTCCAATCAGTCGGGTCCCGGGGTGGTCGCGGCCGATTCGGCGGAGCAGTTGGCCGGTCCCACATCCGAGATCGAGCACATCGTTGGGTGGGCGTTCGGCAAGTTCGGCCAGAACAGCCCGGTGCAGGCCCCGATAGGTCGACTGCTGCAGGCCGACGTCGTCATAAGAACGCGACCAGCGGTCGAACAGAGTTGGGGAGTTGCTCACCTCTTCAGTTATAGCTGGCTCGGGCACTGCCGCAGGAGCCGGGTTGTTCTGCGGTAACCGGGCAGCCGGATTTGCAAACCGTCGGTGAGCTTCGCATGCTCTTGCGGTGAGTCGCTTGCCCCCAGAACCCTCAGCACCCCTCATGCACACCCGGTCGTACACGGTGAAGGCCTACTACGAACAAACCGGCGTGATGCGGCTGCGGGGTGCGATCCTCGACGAGAAACCCGAGCGGCTGTTCTTTCCCGAGGACGATGAGCCGCTAGCGATTCACCAGATGGTGGTTGATCTCGTCCTGAACGTTCCCAGTCTCGAGATCACCGCGGTCGATGTGGTGATGGAGGTAACCCCGCATCGCCACTGCACGACGATCGAAACGACCTACGACCAATTGGTCGGACTGTCGATCGCCAGGGGTTTCAATCGTCAGATAACCGAACGGTTCGGAGGGGTCAGCGGATGCACGCACATCGGCGCACTGCTACGGGCGATGGCACCGGTGGCGGTGCAGAGTATGTGGAGCATGCGTCAACTGGACCCGGCGAATTCACCGGTGGATTCTTCCACCGACGACGAGGCCTCGCGGCGGGCGGCGATGGCATTCAATCTGAATAGCTGCCACGTCTGGTCTGAGGACACCGAGATGGCCCAGCGCGCCCTACGTGGCGAGTCGATCGGCATTCCGGTCTGGGCCGAGGAACGGTTGGTGAAACTCGGACGGCCCGAATCGGACTGGGACGGCTTCTAGAGAAAGCTCAAACGGCGTTTGGGGAGCACATTTTGCCGATCTGGCGTCTGTGGAACACAACGATTGTGTTGGCCCGACGATTTTTGGGTGGGGTGGGAAGGTGTGGGGGAATTCTCGGCGGGTGGGAGGGGCGGCTAGTTTCAAACGGTGGCCTCTATCGATCCGAAATTCCTCACCGAAATTAACTATCGCAACATCGGCCCCACCCGGGCCGGTCGAGTTGTCGCCGTCGCGGCCGATCCAAATGACCAGGCGACGTTCTACTTCGGCGCCTGTGCCGGTGGGGTGTGGAAGTCTGACGACGCGGGTCAGTACTGGACCAACATCACCGACGGCCAGTTAAACACCGGGTCCATCGGCGCTCTCGCAGTCGCTCCGTCGGATCCCAACGTCATTTACGCCGGCACCGGTGAGGCGACGATCCGGATCGATGTCACCCACGGCGACGGTGTGTACAAATCCACCGATGCGGGCCGGAACTGGAAACACATGGGCCTGGTGGAGTCCCGCCATATCGGTGAGATCCGCGTTCATCCCACCGACCCCGACACGGTGTACGTGGCCGCACTGGGGCATTCGGCCAAGGACAATCCCGAACGTGGCGTGTACCGGTCCACCGACGGCGGCGAAAACTGGGAACTCGTTCTTCACGTCAGTGAGGGGGCTGGCGCAATCGATGTGGCTCTGGACCCGAGCAACCCCCGGATCTTGTTCGCAACCATCTGGCAGGCCCGCCGCAACTTCTGGTCGATGATGAGCGGCGGTCCCGATTGCGGACTGTGGCGCTCCTACGACGGGGGCGACACGTGGGAGAACATCACCCGCAACGACGGTCTGCCCGATGGCACGATCGGCAAGATGGGAGTCGCGGTCTCGCCCGCCCGGTCGGGCCGGGTGTTCGCCATCGTGGAGGCCGAGGGTCGTAAACGAGGGCTGTACCGCTCCGACGACATGGGTGACACGTGGATCAAGACGTCGTCGAAACCCGAACTGTGCTGGCGGCCCTGGTACTACCAGCACGTCATCGCCCATCCGACCGATCCCGACACCGTCTGGGTCATGAACATGAAAGCCTGGAAGTCGATCGACGGCGGCAAGGAGTTCGAATAATTTCACACCCCGCACGGCGACAACCATGCGCTCTGGATCGATCCCAGCAACCCCCGCCGGATGATCGGTGCCGACGACGGCGGTGCCTGGGTTTCACTGAACGAGGGCAACTCGTGGTCCACGGTCTACAACCAGCTGACCGCGCAGTTCTATCACGTGGCCGTCGATGACCAGTACCCCTACCTGGTGTACGGGTCCCAGCAGGACAACTCCAGTATCGCCGTCCCCAGCCGAACCGGGAAAGGTGCGATCAACTGGGGCGACTGTTACCCGCCCGGCACCGCCGAGAGCGGGTATGTGGCGCCGAAACCCGGAGATCCGAACATCGTCTACGTCGGCGCCATCGGAAGTTCGATGGGTGGTGGGGATGCGCTACAGCGCTACGACCACACCACTGGCCAGGTCCAGCTGGTGTCGGTCTGGCCCGAGGAGTATCACGACGGCAATACCGCCGAGGTTCGTTTCCAATGGACCTACCCGATCGTGTTCTCGCCCCAGGACCCGAACGTGCTCTATGCCTGTGGCAACAAGGTGTTCCGGTCCGATAACGAGGGCCACAGCTGGGAAGCGATCAGTCCCGACCTCACCTATGCCGATCCCGACACGATGGGTGTCTCGGGGCCGCTTACGATGGACACCGCCGGTGCCGAGATGTACGCCACCATCTTCTCCTTCATCGCCTCGGCCCACGAACCCGGCACGCTGATGGCGGGCTCCGACGACGGACTGGTGCACGTCAGTAGAGATGGAGGCGGTGAGTGGACCAACGTGACGCCGCCCGACCTTCCCAAGTTCTCGCAGGTAACCATGTTGGCCGAATCGCCGCATCGTTCGGGCACGGTCTACATGACGATCGCTCGGCACAAGGAGGGCGACTACGCACCCTATGTGTACCGGACCGACGACTTCGGCTCCACCTGGACCAGCATCACCAACGGCTTGCCCGGCGACGATTTCTGTCGGGTCGTTCGAGAAGATCCCGGCCGAGAAGGGCTGCTGTACCTGGGTACCGAGCTCGGTATCTATGTGTCTTTCGACAATGGGTCCAACTGGCAGTCGTTGCAGTCCAACCTGCCCGTCACGCCCGTCTACGACCTGGTGGCCAAACACGACGACCTGATCGTGGCTACCCATGGCCGGTCCTTCTGGATCCTCGACGATGTGACCCAACTCCACCAGATGGATGCGGTCTCCGAGGGCAAGCCGTACCTGTTCAAACCCCGCGACGCGGTCCGGGTTCCCCCGGACATGTTCGCCGACTTCTGGGGTTCGCCCGGCGGCAAGAACTATCACGTCACCCTGGGCCAGAACGCCACCTTCCTCGTGGAGGAGGACGACACGGGCTACAAGACCAAGAACGTGCTCGATGCTGGTGACGACCTTGCCGTTGGTGTGAGGATCACGTACTTCCTCGACGCCGAGCCGTCGGAACCGATCACTCTCAGCATCATCGATTCCGCTGGTGTTGTGGTCGATTCCTTCACCAGCGACCAACCCGACGATCCCGCCGACCGCGAGGGCCAGTACGTGAGTGCGAAGGCGGGCATGAACAGCTTCCAGTGGTCGATGCACCATCCCGACGGCGAGAAGATGGTGGACACCGATTTCCACGGGCGTCCCAAGGGTCAGATGGCGCTGCCGGGTAACTACTCCGCGGTGCTGACGGTCGACGGTCACGAACTCAGTCAGACGTTCGAGTTGTTGAAGGATCCACGGGTGCAGACCACCGACGATGAAATGAAGGAACAGTTCGATCTGCTCACCAGGATCAAGGACAAGCTCGATGAGCTCGTCGTAGGTGTGAACACGAGCCGGCTTCTCAAGAAGCAGTGTGCTGCTCTCGCCGATCGTTCGGGCGACGTGTCGGCGGCGGTCGAGGCGGCCGACGAATTCGTTGCGAAGTTGGAGGCGGTCGAGAGTCAGCTGGTACAGGCCGAATTCACATCTGCCGGCGACACGCTGAACTATCGCAACATGCTATTTGAGAAATTGTCGGGCCTACCGCCGGTCGTCCGCAGTGCCGACAAGCCGCCGACCAAACAGAGCTTTGATGTCTTCGACAAACTTGCGGGCCAGATCGATGAACAGCTGGCGCTGCTGAACCAGATCGTTGAACAGGATGGTGCTGCTCTGAATGAGCGTTTGGCCGACCTCGGAGTAGCGACCCTAGGTCAGTAACCTCTCGTCTCGAGACGGGTGTTCCCGGGAGGGATTTGTGGAAGTTCTGGCAATCGTTGGTGTGCTCGTGCTCGTGTACGCCTCGTTCACGGTGTCGGCCTCGGCCGGTCTCGGGGGTTCGTTGGTCCTGGTGCCAACGCTGGCGCTCTATCTAGGGACCAAGGAGGGCGTCGCACTGGCTGCGTTGCTGCTGGCCAGCAACAACGTGATGAAGATTCTCGCGTATCGCAAGACGCTGCCCTTCAGGGCCGCGTTCTGGATCGTGGTGCTGATCGTTCTGGGGGCCGTGCTGGGTTCCACGCTGCTGGTACGAGCTCCTACCCTGATCGTGACCATCGGCGTGGTCCTGATGTTCGCCTTAACGCTTCTGGCCGAGCGACTCGATCTCGTGCCGGTGAGAACCGGCTTCGCTCCACTGCTCGCCTTCGTCTCGGGGGCGTCCAGTGGCTTCTCGGGAACATCGGGGCCGCTCAAGGGCGTCGCGATCCGAAATCTCGATCTGGACCGGCGGCACTTCGTCGGTGCAGCTTCGCTGGCATCGTTCGCCGGCGACGCAGCCAAGACGGCCATCTTTGCCGATGCCCAGCTCCTCGGTCGCAACTCGGTCCTGATTGCGCTGGCGGCGGTGCCCCTCATGGCGCTCGGTACCTGGACCGGATCAACTCTCAACGACCGGGTGGGTGAACATCGTTTTGCGATCCTGTTCTGGACCGTGATGAGCGGCTACAGCATCCGGCTCGGTCTCCTGCTCGTCTGAGCCGATCAAATCAGAGGGTCAAGGCCCGGCGATGTAGTGTCGCAATGATGGAACGACGGTTTGCGGGAAGAAATGCGCTGGTTACGGGCTCAACCCAGGGGTTGGGCAGGGAACTGCTGGAGCGGATGGCCGACGAGGGCCTCGCCGGAGCACTCGTGACCGGCCGCAACGCCGACCGAGGGGCCGACGTATGTGCGTCGCTGCAGGAGCGTGGATGTGATGCTCACTTCGCTCCCGCCGATCTCTCCAATGCCGACGATGTTGCAGCCTTGATCTCCACCGCCCAGTCGAAGTTCAATGTGATCCATCATTTGGCCAACTGCGCGGCCCTCACCGATCGCGGTTCGGTGCTCGATACCAGCCCCGAGTTCTTCGATCGCATGATGGCGGTAAACGTTCGCGCCCCGTTTCAGCTCATTCAGGGCGTCGCCACGATGGCTCGGGCGGCGGGTAGTCCGGCCTCGATTGTGAACATCGGGAGCGTCGTCGCCTACGGCGGTCCGGCCATCCTGGCCCCGTACTCGATCTCCAAGGGTGCGCTGATGACACTCACGAAGAACGCCGCATTTGCACTTATGCCCGATCACATTCGGGTCGTGGCGGTCAATCCCGGATGGATGGACACTCCGGGCGAGGACGTGATCCAACGCAAGTATCACGATGGCGGAGACACGTGGTTGGCCGAGGCAGAGTCAACC
>CALGOA010000082.1 GCA_937958015.1 uncultured Acidimicrobiales bacterium
GGCGACTTCGAGGAACGGCTCAAGAAGGTCCTGAAAGAGATCAAGACCCGCGGCGACATCGTCCTGTTCATCGACGAGATCCACACCCTGGTGGGCGCCGGTGCTGCAGAGGGCGCAATCGACGCCGCCAGCATCCTCAAGCCCATGTTGGCCCGTGGTGAACTCCAGACCATCGGTGCCACCACGCTCGACGAGTATCGCAAACATCTCGAAAAAGACGCTGCCCTCGAGCGTCGGTTCCAGCCGATCAAGGTGGAGGAACCCACCGTCGAGCACACGATCGAGATCCTCAAGGGACTGCGCGATCGTTACGAGAGCCATCACCGGGTCACCATTACCGACCAGGCGCTCGTGGCAGCCGCCAACCTGGCCGACCGGTACATCGCCGACCGTCAGCTCCCGGACAAGGCCATCGACCTGATCGACGAATCCGGCTCTCGGCTTCGCATCAAGCGCATGGCCACCCCGCCCGAGTTCAAAGAGATCGAGGCCCAACTAGCCGCCATCGTGGAGAAGAAGAAGGAAGCCGTCGAGTCCCAGGACTTTGAGGCTGCCGGAACTCTCCGCGACGAGGAAAAGGAACTCCTCGCCCGTCGGGGTGAGATGGAGTCCGAGATCAAGGCGTCCGGCGTCGACCTGTTCGACGAGGTCAACGAGGAATCCATCGCCGAGGTGCTGAGCATCTGGACCGGTATTCCCGTCTACAAACTCACCGAGGAAGAGACCGAGAAGCTCCTCCGCATGGAAGACGAACTGCACAAGCGGGTCATCGGCCAGCAGGACGCCATCAAGGCTGTTTCCCAGAGCATCCGCCGGACCCGGGCCGGGCTCAAGGACCCGAAACGTCCGTCCGGTTCGTTTATCTTCCTGGGCCCAACCGGTGTCGGCAAGACCGAACTGGCCAAGACCCTCAGCCAGTTCCTGTTCGGTGACGAGCAGGCGCTCATCACGCTGGATATGTCCGAGTACATGGAGAAACACACCGTTTCTCGCCTCGTCGGTTCGCCCCCGGGGTACGTGGGATACGAAGAAGGTGGCCAGCTCACCGAAGCGGTGCGCCGCAAGCCGTTCAGCGTCGTCCTCTTCGACGAGATCGAAAAGGCCCACCCCGACGTGTTCAACACCCTGCTCCAGATTCTGGAAGAGGGTCGTCTCACCGACAGCCAGGGCCGCAGCGTCGATTTCCGCAACACCGTGTTGATCATGACCTCCAACCTGGGAACCCAGGATCTGCGCAAGGCGCAGATCGGTTTCGGAACCAGTGACGAGGCCGTGACGTACGAGCGGATGAAGGAAAAGGTCAACGACGCACTGAAGGATCACTTCCGTCCCGAGTTCCTCAACCGTGTCGACGAGACCATAGTCTTCCACGAGTTGTCCAAGGCCGAGGTCACCGAGATCGTCGATCTGCTCATCGCTCGCACCGCCGAGCAGCTCGAAGGTCAGGGCATCGGCCTTGAACTCACCGTCGAAGCGAAACATTTCCTCGCCGACGCTGGTTATGACCCCACCATGGGTGCCCGTCCACTGCGTCGTGCGATCCAGCGCATGATCGAGGATCAGCTTTCGGAGAAACTCCTGTACAAGGAGTTCCGGGCCGGTCAGATCATCGTGGTCGATGTGGTCACCAACGACGACGACCGGCAGGAACTGAGCTTCACCGCTCACGAGGGCTTCCAGCCACCGTCCACGCCTGAACTCGCCGAGACCGGCGACTAGTCATAAGGGCCACAACCTAGGTACTCACTCGGCGCCCGCCTTTGGCGGGCGCCTTGCGTTTGCCGGGACTTGGGGTCGGGTCGTTGGGTGGGTCGAGAAGTGCTCGGTCAGTGGGCGTTTGTCGACATGCCCGGGGTCGGGCTGGTGGGTGCGTCGAAGACCGTTCGGTCAGTGGACGTTTCTCGACGCAGATGGCCCGTTCTCGCTGGCGGGGGAGATGTTGCACCTTGGGCGGTGTGGTCGTGGTGGGGGTTCTAGGCTCTACTCCAGTGTTGAAGCGGATTCACAAGCTCGTCCGAGCCATTGCCTTGGTGGCGATGCTCGTCGTGGCAACAGCATGTAATGCCGAGGTCTTCACCACGATCGACGTGGCCGAAGACGGCTCAGGAATCGTGAACGTAGCGGTGGCGCTGGATCCTGAGCTCGCCGCCCAACTTCCCGATTTGGAATCGGCTGGCCTGGCGCTGGCGGATGCGCGCCAAGCCGGTTGGGTGGTGGAACCTCGCGAGCTCGACGACGATGGCCGCACGAGGATTCGGGCCAGCAAAGAGTTCGGCAACCCGCAACAGTTCGCCGAGGTCATGAACGAAATCGGCGGTGCCGATGGATTGTTCAGAAACTTCACGCTCACCAAGGAGAGCAGCTTCGCGCAGGTCTCCTACTCGGTCACCGGTCAACTTGTCGCCAACGGATTCCAGGGCTTCGCCGATGACGAATTGAACGTGCTGCTGGGACAACCGCTCGAGGTCTTCGCAGTCGAGAACGGAGCCGACCCCAACGACGTCGCGGTCCAACTGGCGGTCACACTGCCCGGCGAGATCCCACCCGAGGGGTCCAATGGTGTTCGGGTCGACCAGGTGTCGGAGTCGACGGTGCGTTTCTGGAACACGACGCTCGGCCGAACCGGGCCCGTCGACGTTCGGAGCGAGAGCACAACCCGGGAGATCGGAGCGCTCGTAGCGTTGGGAATCGCCGTTCTGGCCGGTGTGATGGCGCTGCTGATCGGGCTTGCCATCATCCTGCGCCTGGTTCAGGCCCGGCAGAAACCGGCCCCGGCGGCGGTGAAACGGCCGTCGGCGCGAGCTCCCAAGTCGGCCGAACCCCAGATCGTGCTGAGCGAAACCGGCGACGGCGAAGAGTCCGAAGTGTCGGCGAACCCCACCGTTGTCGCCCTCGATGGCATGGGAGTGCTGTACGGCGTCGGCGCGGACATCGATGAGGTGCTGATCCCGTTCTGCTTTGAGAAGGGTTCACCGCTTACGGCCGACGAGATCGCAGGGCGAGCCCGGCAACTCAGCCTGGGTCGTATCGAACCGTCGACCTTCTGGCAGATGGTTCAGGTGCCGGGAGACCCTAACGAACTCGACGACGAGTACTTGGCCCACCATGCCTTGAAGCCGGGTGTTGTCCGGTTCCTACGGTCGCTGCGGGATCGGGGAGTGCGGGTCGCGTGTCTTACCAACGACTCGGCATCCTGGGCGCGCAAACTGCGGCAACGTCACAGCCTGGACACGCTGGTGGACCCGTGGGTTGTCAGCGGAGCGGTCGGTGTGCGCAAACCGGATCGGCCGATCTTCGAAGTGCTCCGTCGGGTTACGGGTGAACCACCGGCCAACATCCTCGTGGTCGACGACCAACTCGACATCCTCGACGTGGCCAGAACACTCGGTTATCGAACCGCCTGGTTTGCACCCGAAGCCGACGCCGAGGACGCTCGGGGCCACTCGATCCTGCGTAGTTTCGACGTTCCAGACCAGCCTGCCCCTGAACCAGCCGCCAACGCCTGACCCGGCCCGGGGACCTAACGATGTCACACCCCTCAGGGATGATGACGGAATGAAAAGCAAAGAGTTCTTCAGCTGTGTCGAGTGCGGGCATCAGCACCACAAATGGCAGGGTCGCTGCGTTGGTTGCAACGAGTGGGGAACCCTTCCCGACAAACCCGTCGGTGTCTCACCGTTCGTCGAGGGTCTCCATCTGGTGCCCTTGGCCTCGGTCGACCAGGCCCAGTCCATACCTGTCCCCACTACGGTCGAAGAGATCGATCGAGTTCTAGGCGGCGGATTCGTTCCCGGGTCGGTGTCCCTTCTTTCGGGCGAACCCGGAATCGGCAAGAGCACGCTCACACTCCAGCTCGCCCTTCGAATCGCTCGAACCGGCGCCAGCGTGGTCCTGATCACCGGTGAAGAGGCGCCGGCGCAGGTCGCGGCCCGCGCCGGCCGTATCCACAACCGCCCAATTCCCGAATCGCTCAGCGTCTTCGATACGACCGACACCAAGATGGTGGTCAAGATGATGCGGGAGCAACGCCCGCAGATGGTCATCGTCGACTCGGTCCAGATGCTCAACAACGGCGACGAGGGCGGGGCCGCCGGTTCTCCCGCCCTGTTGCGCAACGTCGCCAACCTGCTTGCCGAGACCGCCAAGAAATGCGACGTGTCCCTCCTGCTCATCGGTCACGTCACCAAAGACGGGGGACTGGCAGGACCCCGCACCCTGGAGCACATCGTTGACACCGTTCTCAGCTTCGACGGCGACCGCAGAAACGACCTTCGGTTCCTCCGTGCGGTCAAACACCGCTTTGGACCCACCAGCGAAGCCGGTGTGTTCGAAATGGTCGGAACCGGGCTCAAAGCGGTCAAGGACCCCAGCGCCCACTTCCTGGCCGATCGAAACCCCCGCCTCGCCGGTTCGGCCGTCGTGCCGGTTCTCGACGGCCGTCGACCGCTCATGGTCGAGATCCAAGCGCTCGTCCGAAAAGGAGCCGAGAAACCTTCGCTCACCGCCCATGGTCTCCCCAGCGGACGCCTGAATCTGGTCCACAGCGTTGGTCACGAGAAGATGCCCAACAATCTCTCCGGCCTCGATGCGCTGGTTTCGGTCGCCGGTGGAGCGAAGATCAACGACCCCGGCGCTGATCTGGCCATGCTCGTCGCAATGGTCTCAGCGGCCAGGGAGGTGCCGGTCCCAGCGTCGTTGGCGTCGTGTGCCGAAATCGGACTCAGCGGAGAGCTGCGCCGGGTATCGACCATGGAGCGGCGCCTGGCCGAAACCCAACGTCTGGGTTTCACCGACTGCATCGTTGCACCGTCGTGTCCAGATGGACCAACGGGGTTGCGGCTTCATCGCTGCGAAACCGTTATCGATGCGGTGGAAGTGCTCATGGGGGTAACCGTCTGACGAAACTGTTAATAACGCCTACAATTGGGTGATGGAATCCCCTTCTGAGCGCGCCCTCGTACGTGTTCTCGCTCAGATCGCACCGGGAACCCCGCTCCGTGAGGGTCTGGACCGGGTCCTGCAGTCGGGCCGCGGCGGATTGATCGTTGTGGGCGACAGTCCCGAGGTGTTGAACATCTGCTCGGGAGGATTCCTGCTGGACTCGGGATTTACCCCCCAGCGTCTGGCGGAGGTCGCCAAGATGGACGGCGCAATCATCCTCGATGCCGACGCCACCAAAATCGCCCGGGCCAACGTGCACCTGGTTCCGAACCCCAATGTGCCGACCACCGAAACCGGCACCCGGCACCGAACCGCCGAGCGGGTGGCCCGATCACTCGATGTCGCTGTCGTGGCCGTGTCACAGAGCCGGAAAGAGATTCAGGTGTACGTGTCAGAGGACCGGCACTCGCTGGAACCTGTGAGCCGACTGCTGGAACGGTCCAACCAGGCCATCCAGACGTTGGAGCGTTATCGCAGCCGTCTGGGCAGCGTGTCGGCCAACCTGTCCGCACTGGAGGTCGAGAACCTCGTCACCCTGCGCGATGTGGTCGAAGTGCTCCAGCGCACCGAGATGGTGGCGCGGATCGCCAAGGAGATCGAACGGAACCTGATCGAACTCGGGTCCGACGGCCGCCTGGTACGGCTACAGCTCGAAGAGTTGATGGGCGGAGTCATCGACGATCGACGGCTGCTGATCCGTGACTACTTCACCGAGGATGCCAGCTTCCACATCGAACAGGCCATGGATGCGCTGGCCAGCCTGAGCGATGATGCGCTGTTCAACGAGGAATTGTTGGCCAAGACGCTGCATCTTTCGGCATCGGTCACCGAACTCGACGGGGCGTTGGAGTCCCGTGGGTATCGCCTGCTGTCTAAGGTGCCCCGACTCACGCCATCGATGGTCGACGAAGTGGTCGAACGGTTCGAGAACCTCGATGCGATTCTTGGTGCCAGCGCCGCAGAGTTGCAGGAGATCGACGGCATCGATCCCTTCCGAGCTCGCAGCGTGAAGGAAAGCCTCACACAGCTCGTAGAGACGTCGATCCTGGACCGGCTTCAACGGGGCTGAAGGGCCGTCGCCGCTATGGCGGACAGAACAGCGCCCATGACTACGTACCCGGGTAGGCACTGTGTACTCTTGCGCAGGTGACTCAGGCCCTCGATCAGGATCCCGAGTCGGTCCGCCACGATCACGATCACGATCACGATCACGATCATGGCCAGCGTGGACCGTCGTTCGGCCCGCTGGTTCTTCTGGTCCCGCTTGTCGTCGCAGTGGCGCTGCGAGGCCGAGTGGGCTGGTTTACCGACGAAGAGGTGCGTCTGTGGGCAACTCTCTTTGTCTCGGTGTGTGTGCAGGCCCTCCCGTTCCTCGTGTTGGGCGTGGTGATCAGCGGCCTGATCGCAACGTTCGTGTCACCTGATCTCGTTCAACGGATCGTGCCGAAACGGTCGGTGTTGGCGGTGCCGACGGCCGGTCTTGCCGGCCTCGCGCTTCCTGGTTGTGAGTGTGGCTCGGTTCCGATCGCTGGTCGGCTCGTCGCAGCAGGAACTCCTCCGGCCGCGGCGCTTACCTTCCTGTTGGCGGCACCGGCGATCAACCCGGTCGTTCTGGTTTCGACCGCCGTTGCCTTTCCCAACGACGGTCGTCTCGTGTTGGCCCGCTTCCTTGCATCGTTCATCGCGGCGGTTGCCGTTGGAACGTGGTGGGCTCGACGCCGGGGCGGCACGCTTCTGAAATCGAAGCAGCACGTCGACACCCATGAAACTGGACGCTGGGATCGTTTCGTCGATGTGGCATCGCGCGATCTGGTTCACGCGGGCGGCTACCTCGTTGTCGGCGCCATGGCCGCCGCAACTCTGCAGCTGATCGTCCCCCGATCGATCCTCGATGCGGTCGCCGAGAACGAGCTGTACTCGATTCTCATGTTCGCAGGTCTCGCCGTCCTTCTGTCTATCTGTTCAGAGGCCGACGCCTTTGTTGCGGCGGGACTTCCTCAGTTCTCGCTGACATCCCGCCTCGTCTTCCTGGTGGTTGGTCCGGTCATCGATCTGAAGCTGATCGCCATGCACACCGGCGTCTTCGGACGTCGGTTCGCCATGGTGTTTGTGCCGGTAACCCTTACCATCGCAGTGATCAGTGCCGTAGTGATTGGACAGATCCTGTTATGAACCGTTCTGGCCGCTCGGCCGTCATGCTGCTCCTCGGAACGATCCTGGCGCGACTGCTCTTTTCGGGCGGTTACGGGTGGTTCGTGCAGCAACGGATGCGTATTCCCTTGATTTTCGCCGCCGTGGTCCTGATCATCTTCGGGATCCATGACGCAGTAACAGGAGTCCGACAGGAGTCAGCGGATCCACTTTCGTCGAAACGTTCAGCGGGACCCGGCGTTGGGTGGCTCCTGATCCTCCCGTTGCTGGTGCTGGTTTCGATCGCCCCGACCGGACTTGGGGCTGCTGCCGCATCACGGGTTGATGCGTATACGCCGACCGAGGAAACCGATCCGTTCGATCCGATCGACACCTCGGCCGGGGTTCCCGAGATGCGGGTCTTCGACTTCCTTGAACGGGCGATTTGGGACAACCAGCAGTCTCTGGAGGACGTCACCGTCCGGCTCGAGGGTTTGGTGGTTAACGACTCGTCGGTCCCCGACGGCTTCAAGCTCACCCGGTTCATGGTCAGTTGTTGCGCCGCCGACGGCATTCCTCTGCAGGTGAGCGTTCACACGGACGGCCCACCGCTCGAGGAGGGCACGTGGGTGATCGCCGACGTGGTGTGGCGCCCGCCGGAGATCCCCTACAAGGACGTCGACGGCGAACTCATCGTCGAGGCGGACGCCGTGCAGGTCACCGTTGTGCCCGACGCTCCGAACGATCCGTACGAGTCTCCGTACTAGTTGAGGCGGCGGTTGCCTGCTCTCTAGTGCAGGTGAGCTGGTTTGGGTGGACGTTGCACGGCGTGAGTGATCTCACGAACGGCCAACACAACAAAAAATTGCAGGACGCTGAACCCGGCGATCGTGGCACCTCCTGCTGTGCCGTGCTGGAAACTGACGACGAGTCCAGCGATGACTGCCACCGCCCCCAGCACAATCGAACCCAGCATGATCATCGGGACTCGGTGGACCAGTAACGATGCGGTAGCGGGTGGCCCGACGAGCAGGCCGAACACGAGCAGTGTGCCGATGGTCTGGAAGCTGGCCACGATGCTGAGCGCCAGAATCGCCAACAGGGCTGCGTGAGCGAGACGGGGGTGCATGCCGAGTGTCTGCGCCTTGACGGGGTTGAAGGTCAAGGCGAGAAACGGACGGTAGAGGACGACACTCACCGCAGCGACGACGAGAGCGGCGACGATCTGGATGCGTATGTCGGCCACGGTGACACCGAGGACGTCTCCAAACAGCAGTGCGGTTACCTCGGTCGAGAACGACTGCGCCCGTGACACGATCACGATGCCGAGTGCCAGCATGCCGACGAACAGAAGGCCGATCGCAGTGTCTTCGCGAACCACCGTGCGGGAGGAGACCAGACTGACCAGTCCACTCATCACGAGTGCCGCAATGAAGGCCCCCAAGATCGGACTGAAGCCCCACAGAACGGCCAGTGCGATACCGGGAATCACCCCATGAGCAAGGGCATCGCCAAGAAACGCGAGCCCCCGGAGCACCACCCAGGTACCAACGAGCGAGGTAGCGACCACGGCAACCAGGCTTCCGATGAGGGCGCGCTGCATGAACGCAGGTTCAAATGCATCAAGTACGTAGCCCATATATCGGGACCGAGCCTAGTGCCGTGGCTTCACACCTAGGCAGCGAGTGCGGCGGCCACCCTGTCGGCATTGGTCTGGATCATCTCGAGGTAGGTCGCGCCACCGGAACCGTCTGGACCCAGGGACTCGGAGAACAGCTCCACGACAGCCACGTCACCGACTTCCTGGGACAACGTCTGGGCGAGTTGATCCGATGACGAAATGTCGGCAAAGACGGCTGGAACACCCTCGTCCTCGATGATCTCGACCAGTTCGGCGAGGGTCTCGGCACTGGCGGCGTCGGCGGTGGTTCCTGAGGGAATGATCGTGCCGACCACTTCGAATCCGTACCGTTCGGCGAAGTAGCCAAAGACCTCGTGGTTGGTGATCAGGACGCGGCGGTCCGGACTGATCGTCTCCAGTGTTGCCGCCACCGACACGTCAGCGGCCTCGAGTTCGGCCAGATAGCTTGCGGCGTTCTCCTGAAGCGCAGCCTCGTCGACCCCGTCGACAGTGTCGATCAGAAAGTCGACGATTCCCTCGGCCGCCACCGCCATCCGAGCCGGATCGGTGAAGAAGTGGGGATCGACACCCTCATGGTCGTGGCCGTGGTCATGTTCTTCGTCGGAGTGTTCTTCGTCGGAGTGTTCTTCGTCGGAGTGTTCTTCGTCGGAGTGTTCTTCGTCGGAGTGTTCTTCGTCGGAGTGTTCTTCGTCGGAGTGTTCTTCGTCGG
>CALGOA010000083.1 GCA_937958015.1 uncultured Acidimicrobiales bacterium
TGCCTCACCGCATTGAGCGGCTCCCGCTCGATGCTCTCCCGGTCACTGGAGCATCGATTCGACTCTGGTCCGCTGGAGGGTCATGCCGTCGGGAATCTGATCATCGCTGGCCTGGCCGATGCCTCTGGTGACTTCGTGGCCGCGATCACCGAGATGGAGCGATTGGTCGATGCTCAGGGCCGACTCCATCCGGCAACCACCGGTGAGGTGACCTTGATGGCCGACACCGATGATGGGACGATCTCGGGGCAGGTCACGATCGAACGAGCCACCGGAATTCGAAACCTCCGTTTGACCCAGGAGGGCGTGGTAGCGAACCCCAAAGCGGTGAAGGCGATCGAAGCTGCGGACCAGATCATCATCGGACCCGGTTCTCTGTTCACCTCGGTGCTGGCGACCGTTGTCGTGCCGGGCATTCGCGAGGCGTTGAAGGAGGCGAGTGGGACCTCGGTCTACGTGGCTAACGTCGCAAACGACAAGGCCGAGGCAAGAGGCTTCGGGTTGATGGAACACGTCGAAGCCCTAGCCGACCACGACGTGCATCCCGATGTGATCGTGATCGACAACTCCCACGATGCGCCGGCAGGTCCGTTTCGGGTTGTGGCCGACGATCTTCGGGCCAGTGACGGCTGGTCACACGATCCCCTCGCCCTGGCAGCGGTCCTTTCATCGCTCGGATAACGGTCGGATGAGGGCCGGTCCGCGATAGATCCGGGTCGAGCCGAGAACTGGCGTGTTGAGCAGGAGAAATTGTGGTGGGCTGGGGCGCAAGACCCTAGAGGTCCGCGCCGTCAGACCGCTATCGTGGCAGGCATGACCATTCGAGTAGGGATCAACGGTTTCGGACGGATTGGACGGAACTTCTTCCGGGCCGCCAAACAAATGGGGGCCGACATCGATTTTGTTGCTGTCAACGACCTTGGCTCGCTTGAAACGATGGCCCATCTCCTCAAGTACGACAGCGTGCTCGGCACCCTTCCCCACGACATCGTGGCGGTCGAGGGCGGCATCTCGGTCGACGGAGATGTCCTTAAGGTGATGAGTGAGCGCAACCCGGCCGATCTCCCCTGGGGAGACCTCGGCGTCGACGTTGTGATCGAGTCCACCGGTGTGTTCACCGCCCGCGACAAGGCGGCGCTGCACCTCGACGGTGGCGCTCCCTACGTGATCGTTTCGGCCCCGTGCTCGGGCGCCGACAAGACCTTCGTGATGGGTGCCAACGAAGACACCTTCGACCCCGAGACCGACAAGGTTGTCTCCAACGCTTCCTGCACCACCAACTGTTTCGTGCCGATGGTGAAGGTTCTCGACGACAACTTCGGTCTCGAACATGGCCTGATGACCACCATCCACGCCTACACCGGTGATCAGACCACCGTCGACGCTCCGCACGGCGATCTCCGCCGGGCCCGCGCCGCCGCGATCAACATCATTCCCACCTCCACCGGCGCCGCTCGGGCTACCGGCCTTGTGATGCAGAGCATGCAGGGCAAACTCGACGGAATCGCTATGCGGGTTCCGGTTCCCACCGGATCCATCACCGACTTCACCGCCGTGTTGTCCCGCGAGGTGTCGGCCGAAGAGATCAACGCCGCATACAAGGCCGCTTCAGAGTCCGGTCCACTGGCGAACGTCCTGGACTACACCGAGGCCCCAATCGTCTCCAGCGACATCGTCACTTCGCCGGCCTCCTGCACGATCGATGCTGGCCTCACCACCACCATCGGCACGCTGGTAAAGGTCGCCGGCTGGTACGACAACGAGTGGGGCTACTCCAACCGTCTGGTCGACATGGCCATGATCGTCGGCGCCGCAAACCAATAATCTCTGCCTTCGCTCGCCTTCAGCGCTACGTGGCGAACGCTTTGGTAGTGGGGCCGTTCACTGGGCTCGGTCTGTTTCACTCTGGGCGGGTCGCTCCGGCTCCGTTTCATCGAGCCGGATCACTCCAGTGAGTGACCGAGATTTGCCGTCACTCAGTCCGCTAGGTTGCCGCCGCGCCAGCAAGGCAGCACCGACGGCGTTTGCCGGCTCCGTGCCAACGTGGCCGGAGCGACCCGACCAACTACCTATACATTGAGCCCAGAAAGGGTCCTCCAACGTAGGCGTTCGCCACGTTTCGGTGGAGGCGAGCGGAGGCAATAAGGATGATCAATTCGGTTCCGGAGTTAGAAGATCTGGGGAATGTCGACGGCAAGAACGTGCTCGTTCGGGTCGACTTCAACGTTCCGGTGCGTAACGGGGTTATCACCGATGATCTGAGGATCCGGTCGGCTCTGCCCACCTTGAAGTGGTTGACCGATCGCGGCGCGAACGTGACCGCATGTTCGCATCTTGGTCGGCCAAAGGGCACGCCCAATCCCGAGTACTCGATGGATCCGGTACGGGCGCACCTTGCCACCTTGGCCCCGTCGGTGAAACTGCTCGAGAACCTTCGTTTCGATGCGGGCGAAACCGGCAACGATCCCGAGTTTGTCGCACGACTGGTCGACGGTCAGGACCTCTACGTGAACGACGCCTTTGGTGCGTCTCACCGCGAACACGCCAGCATTGTCGGGCCGCCCCAGACGCTGCCTTCGGCTGCGGGCCGGTTGCTGGCCCGCGAGGTCGAGGTGCTTCTGGGTGTACGGAACCAGCCCCGGCGTCCCTTCGTGGCGATCATGGGCGGAGCCAAGATCAGCGACAAACTCAGCGTGATCGAAGCGTTGCTCGGGGTCGTCGACGAACTGATCATCGGTGGTGGAATGGCATTCACGTTCCTGGCTGCGCAGGGCCACAGCGTTGGTGACTCGTTGCTCGAAGAGGACATGATCGAGACCTGCCGTGAACTGCTCAACAGCGGCGCCACGATCCATGTTCCTCACGACGTCACCGCCCTGATCGGCGGGAAACTCTTCGACCCCGACGCAGGTGGAGAGGTTCGCCAGATGGGCGCCAACGTTCCGGCCGGAGCGATGGGGGTCGATATCGGCCCGGGTACCGCCGGGGCCTTCGTCGATGTGATCATGAACGCTGGAACGGCCCTTTGGAACGGTCCCATGGGTGTGTTCGAGGATCCTCGATTCGAAGCGGGTACTCGAACCGTCGCCGACGCTATGGCCGAGAGCAAGGCGTTCACCGTGGT
>CALGOA010000084.1 GCA_937958015.1 uncultured Acidimicrobiales bacterium
TGTCTCAGGCAACTGTTGGATGGCGGCTCGCAATTCGAGGCGCAGAGGTTCGAGATCGACCAACTCCTCGATTCGATGCAGCTCCGACTCCGGCGGGGTGGCGGTCGACATTCCCAGCCGGGAGCGGTATTTGTCGGCCACGGTTCGTTTTCGGAAATATGTGCCGAGCTGGCGGCGGGCGATGCCGAACAGCCAGGATTCCACCGGCGCCCCGGTCGATCGGAACCGGCGACGCTGCACGTAGGCGGCCGCGAATACCTCGGCGGCAAGGTCTGCAGCCATTTCGGCGTCGCCCGTACGTCGGTAGCAGAACCGAAGGACCGCCTCGCAATGCCGGTCATAGAGCGCGCCAAACGCCTCGGGGTTCTGGGCTGCGAGATCCAGCAACTCGAGGTCGCTGTGGCGTTGAAGATCCATTGCCATCAACGATTACATAGCGTTCGGGCCGATTCTGTTACGGCCAGTCTGTAACGCCGGAGCCTGTCCCTAGCGTTACGGTGTTGAGTTGGTTGGTGAGTTGGCGGCGTTCGCCATCGTTGGTGGTGAGTTCGATCGCTCGTCGCAGCGAGTCGGCGGACGGTTCGGGGCGTCCGGCTGCGGCGAGAAACTGGGCTCTACAGGCGTGGAGATAGGGATACCCGGCCAACACTGCGCCGTGTTCCTCGTCGAGCTCGTCCAGTGCATCCAGGCCGGCCGTCGGTCCGTCGGCGTGTCCCACTGCGGCGGCCCGGTTCAGTGCCGCAATGGGGTTCGACCGGATCGAGAGCAACACGTCGTACAGGCCGACGATCCGGGGCCAATCGGTCTGTTCGAAGCTCGGGGCCGCACAATGCAGGGCCGCAATGGCGGCCTGAAGCTGGTAGCCGCCGAGCCGGCCCTTCTGGTGGGCAAGCGCCAGCTGCTCTCGGCCCCGTTCGATCTGATCCTGTGACCATCGGCTGCGATCCTGATCGATCAGCAGCACGGCAGTGCGGTCGAGATCCGTGCGGGCCGGACGGCGGGCCTCGGAAAAGTGGAGCAGCGCCAACAGCCCTCGAACCTCGGGTTGGTCGGGCGCGAGCTCACATAACAACTCGGCGAGCCAGATCGCCTCGGCGCAGACGTCGGCGCTGTCGACGGTGGAATCGGTGGTGGTCTCGTGGCCCTCGGTGTAGATAGAGTAGATCACCGAACACACGACATCGAGGCGTTCCGGCAGTGTTTCTGCGTCCACTCGAAACGGGATGTTCGCGAGGGCAATCTTGTTCTTGGCCCGGGTGATGCGACGGGTCATCGTCGACTCGGTCACGAGGAAGGCTCGGGCGATCTGAGCGGTCGAAAGGCCAGCCACGATGCGCAGGGTCAACGCAACCTGCGCCTCCGGCGCCAGCGCCGGATGGCAACAACCGAGGATTAGTGACAACCGTTCGTCGATGAGTTCGGGGTTGGTGTCATCGGCCGCCAGATCGGCCCGGCGGACAAGCTCGGGAAGGCGTTGGTCGAACGCCTTTTCGCGTCGCAGTCGATCGATCGCCCGCCGGCGAGCGGCCGTTATGAGCCATGCCGCGGGAGCTTTCGGGACACCATCGATCGGCCATCGGCTGACGGCGGCCATGAGGGCCTCCTGGGTGGCGTCCTCGGCCGCATCCAGATCGCCCAGATCGCGCAGCAGAGTCGCGACGACCTGGGGCCGCTCGGACCGGACGATCCGGTCGAGTCCGGCCCCATCGGTCGAACGGAACATGGTCGGCCGAGTTATTCTTCGGGCATCTCGAAGACCGGTCGAACCTCGACCGATCCGTGGGGATGCACCGGGCACTGCTTGGCCCAATGCAGCGCCTCATCGAGATCGGCCACGTCTATGATCTCGAATCCGCCGATCGCCTCCTTGGTTTCGGCGAACGGTCCGTCGGTCATCACAGGAGATCCCTTCTCGACCCGAACCACGGTGGCTGTCGACGATGGTTGCAGCGCCTCGCCCGAAACCCACACGCCGGCCGCATTGAGGGCGGCGCTGTATGCGAACCACGCCTCCATCTCGGCCTGCTCCTGTTCCTCGGTGGGAGGTTCCCGATCTTCGCTGTCACAGAACATCAGCATGAACTTCATTGCACTCTCCTTGGTAGTTGCACGATCGAGTCCGGTACCCGGGTGCGATTCGAGGTTTCGACGAACGGGGATGGCCGAATCGGACAACGAGCGATGGATTCTTCGGTCGTGGGCCCCGGCCACGATTCAAGCTCGCTGAACTCGACCACGCAATCGGTCCGGTACGGGAGAACCCGGCGTGAAGTGACCAAGGGCGGTCAAGCGAGCGAACCCGGTGCAGGTAGGCTGAACGACGGCTATGAAGCTCTTCGACAAGATTCTCAAAGCAGGCGACGGCAAACGCCTGAAGACCATCCAATCGGTCGTGCAGCCGGTGAACTCCCTCGAACCCGAGATGGAGGCACTCAGCGATGCTGAGCTCCAGGGCAAGACGGGCGAGTTCCGCACCCGACTGGACAACGGCGAGTCGCTCGACGACCTGGTCGTTGAAGCATTCGCCACCACCCGAGAGGCCGCCAAGCGGGTCTTCGGTCAGCGGCACTACGACGTTCAGCTGATGGGCGGTGCGGCCCTCCATTTCGGCTGGGTTGCCGAGATGAAGACCGGTGAGGGAAAGACGCTGGTCTCCACCCTTCCGGTGTATCTCAACGCTCTGGCTGGCAATGGTGTCCATCAGATCACCGTGAACGAGTATCTCGCTTCGCGTGACGCTGAATGGATGGGTTCGCTCCACAAATGGCTCGGCCTCTCCGTCGGGCTGATCGTGCCCGGCATGAACGACAGTGCGCTCAAACGCGAGCAGTACAACGCCGACGTCACCTACGGAACCAACAACGAATTCGGCTTCGACTACCTGCGCGACAACATGGCCCGCAATCGGCAGGGAATGGTGCAGCGGGGTCATCACTACGCCATCGTCGACGAGATCGACTCGATCCTGATCGATGAGGCCCGGACCCCGCTGATCATCAGCGGCAAGGTCAAGGGTGCCGCCGACCTGTACGACCGGTTCTCCCAGATCGTTGCTCGACTCAATCGCGATGAGGACTACGAGGTCGACGAGGAAAAGCGTCTCGTCACCGTGACCGAGGAGGGTGTCAACACCGTCGAGGCGGCGCTCGGTATCGAAAACCTCTACGACGGTGTGCAAGGCGACCTGGTGCACCACCTCAATCAGGCGCTACGCGCTAAGGAATTGTTCAAGCGGGACAAGGACTACCTGATCGACAACGGCGAAGTGAAGATCGTCGACGAGTTCACCGGCCGCGTCCTCGATGGGCGTCGTTGGAGCGACGGACTGCATCAGGCGGTCGAAAGCAAGGAAGGGGTGGCGATCAAGGACGAGCAGCAGACGATGGCCACCGTCACCCTCCAGAACTACTTCCGCCTCTACGAGAAACTCTCCGGCATGACCGGTACGGCCCAGTCCGATGCGGCCGAACTCGAAACCACCTACAGCCTTCCTGTGGTACCGATCCCCACCAACGTGCCGATCGCCCGGGCCGACGAACCCGACTACATCTACAAGAACGAACAGGGCAAGTACGAAGCCATCGTGGCCGATGTCGAGGAGCGGGTGAAGCGGGGTCAGCCGATCCTGGTGGGCACCGCCTCGGTCGAGAAGTCCGAGAAGATCAGCCAGCTGTTCAATGAGCGCAAGATCGAACATGAGGTCCTGAACGCCAAGCAGCACTTCCGGGAGGCCGACATCGTGGCCCAGGCGGGTTCGCCGGGAGCGGTCACGGTGGCGACCAACATGGCCGGCCGTGGCGTCGACATCGTGCTCGGCGGAAACGCCGAGAAGCTGGCTGAACGAGACACCCGGGCCGAGGGCCTTGAACTCGGTACCGACGACGGCGACGCGTATTACCAGAAACGCCTCGACTACTGGAACCCGATCTGCGCCGAACGTCGCGAGTTGGTGCACGCCGCCGGAGGGCTGTACGTGCTGGCAACCGAACGGCACGAGTCCCGCCGTATCGACAACCAGCTTCGGGGTCGTTCCGGCCGCCAGGGCGAACCGGGCGAAAGTCGGTTCTACCTCAGTCTCGATGATGATTTGATGCGGATCTTCGCTTCGGGTGCGCTCAGTGGCGTGATGGACCGGGCGATGCCCGATGACGTGCCGCTCGAGTCGAAGATGGTGTCCAAGTCGGTCGAGCGGGCCCAGACCACGGTTGAACAACGCAACGCCGAGACCCGCAAGAACGTGCTGAAGTACGACGAGGTCTTCAACCAGCAGCGCAAGATCATCTACCAACGTCGATTCCAGCTCATGGACCAGGGTGATCTGCGGGAGGACACCCTCGAGGCCATCGAAGCGACGGCCAGCGGTCTGGTGGCAACCCACTGCGCCGAGAACCTCGACGACACCTGGGACCTCGAAGGTCTCCTGGCCGACGCGAAGCAGTTCTGGCCAACCGAACTCAGCGAGTCGGATCTGCGCGGCGCGAACGGCTTGGCCGGCCTCACCGAGATTCTTACCGAGGACGGCGTCGAGATCTACAAGGCCCGCGAGGCCGAGATGGGTCCCGAGGTCATGCGGCAGGTCGAGAACCAGATCATGCTGCAGCTCATCGACCAGCGGTGGCGTGAACACCTGACCGAGATGGATCAGCTGCGCCAGGGCATTGGACTGCGGGCGATGGGTCAGCGCGACCCGCTCACCGAGTTCCAGCGCGAGGGCTTCGACATGTTCAGCGGGATGATGGAGGCGCTGAAGAACGACTTCGTGCGCTACATCATGCACGTCCAGATGGTCCAGAAGACCCCACCGCCGGACGAATCCAAGGCTCCCGAGGACGCCCCGTTTGCCAAGGCGCCCCAGGGCACCGTGGCAGCCCGCTCGGCACAGAGCGGCGCCGACAAATCCGTTGGTGAGGTGAAAGCCGCCGGACTCAACGCCGCAGTGCCGGTCGCAACCGAGATGCAGGCGCAAAAAGCTGACGCCGATGCGCCGGCCGCCGACTCAGCTGCGGAAGCCCCGGCTGAACGGGTGAATCGTCCGAAGGTCAACGACGAGTGGGCCTCCACCGGCCGTAACGAGCCGTGCCCTTGCGGAAGCGGGAAGAAGTTCAAGAAGTGTCACGGAGCTCCGTGATTCCCGGCGGGGGCCACCTGCTCGCCAACCGAATGGTTCACCATGGCCGAGATTGATGACACGATCGCGCAACTGCGGGCCGACCTTGTTGAAGCCGACGAATACCTGAAGATCGAACAGCTGCGGTCCCGGCTGCCTCAACTCGAAACCGAGATGGGTCGCCCCGACCTCTGGGATGACGCGGATCGGGCCCGAGAGGTCCAGACCGAGTTCACTTCGGTGAAGGGCGACCTCGACCTCTACGAGGAACTGTCCGACGCCATCGGTGACCTCGAAGCCATGGTCGAACTGGCTGCCGAAGAAGACGACGGATCGCTGGATGAGGAGATCGAGGAAATGTCCTCCACCCTCATCGGTCGTTTCGCTCAGCTCGAACTTCGCGCCCTGTTCACCGGCGAATACGACCAGGGCGACGCCGTCTGTCAGGTGGCCAGCGGCGCCGGTGGAACCGACAGCCAGGACTGGGCCGAGATGCTGTTCAAGATGTATGAAAAGTGGGCCAAGAACAAAGGTTTTGCCCTTGAGGTCGACGACTGGCAAGAGGGCGCCGAGGCCGGCATCACCAACGCCTCGTTCACCATCCGTGGTCGGTACGCCTACGGCATGCTTCAGGCCGAGCGGGGTGTTCACCGTCTGGTCCGGATCTCACCCTTCGACTCCCAGGCCCGCCGCCATACCGCCTTCTGCAGCTTCAGCGTGTGGCCCGATGTCGAGGAGTCCGCTCAGACGATCGACATTCCGGACAAGGAGCTTCGGGTCGATGTGTTTCGGTCCTCAGGGGCTGGTGGTCAGCACGTGAACACCACCGACTCCGCCGTGCGGATCACACACCTGCCCACCGGCACCGTGGTGTCCAGCCAGGACGAACGTTCCCAGCACCAGAACCGCGAGACCTGCATGAAGAAGCTCACCGTTCGGCTGCTCGAACTCGAACGGCAAAAGCGTGAGGACGAACTGGCGGCCGAGGCGGGCGAATCGAAGAGCACCGAGTGGGGAAGCCAGATCCGTAGCTACGTGCTGCAGCCCTACGAACAGGTGAAAGACGAACGCAGCGGCTTCGTTTCGGGCAATCCCAAAGGTGTGCTCGACGGCGATGTCGAGCCGTTCATGGAAGCCTGGCTGCGCTGGCGGCGTCACTGATACTTCGCCTCCAGCGGGGCCGTTGCCACGGAGGTTCCGTTGTCATCGCCGCCGCTACAGCGTCCCGTGTTCTCACTTCACTCGCTGGCGCTCGCTTCGCTTCACGGTGCGCCTCCGCTGCGGACTCGCACCGGGTCTGATGTCGAAACACCATTTGCTGCTCAGCGGGGCCGTTGCTACGGAGGTTCCGTTGTCATCGCCGCTGCTACGGCGTCCCGTGTTCTTATGACGAGGGATCTTCGACTGCGGCGTCCCTCAGTCTTCGATGCGCAGCCGAAAGATTTGGTAGTCCTCGCCCGGCGCAGCGTTCTCCCACCGATCCTCATCCTCCACGATTGTGTAGTTGGCAAACAGCTGACGATTTCTCTCCAAACAGCGAAGATGAAATGGCCTGCAACACTCTGCCGTCTCGTCTCGCAATGTGACGGAACGTTCGTCCTCACTACCCCATAGACCTACCCATAGCGGTGAGCCGGGTCGAAGCACACGAACCATCTCAGCGAGGGCAGTGCTGGCGGACTCCGACGGAAGATGCATGAGCGTGCTCGCTGACCATCCGGCTTCGAAGGACCTCGACCGAATCGGCAGCGCCCGAATTGAGGCCTGGACGATCCGAATCTGAACTTCGCTTGCAAGCACTGCGTTTCCGAAGGCGAGGTCGATACCCACGTAGCTGTGACCCGCAGCCGTGAAGGTAGTCCCATCAAGGCCAGGACCCGCCCCTAGATCCACGATAGATGAACGCCCCTCAGTTCTAAGAGTTGCGAGGAACCGTCTCCGAAGTTCAGCTCGCCGACCTCCCACTGGTCCACGTTTTCTAAGCGAGGCCTCCCGCTCGTAGAACTCCCGAAGTTCGACGGTTTCTCGGTCCACGATCGGAACGTTAGTTCGACGACAACTGCCAGCCGCTGAGTTTGTTGAACACACGTACCGAACACGCGTAGCTGACGTTCGTGACGCGGAAACGGGGACCTGCGTTTGGCTCAAGTCCTAGAGCGGGTTGGCTTGGATTCCTTCGGCCAGGGTGTCCACCATCCGGTCGACGTCGGTGTCGGACATGATGAGCGGTGGGCAGAAGGCGATGGAATCGCCGATCGGTCGGGCCACAACTCCACTCTCGAGCATGTGGTCGCGAACCGCCACGGTGCGGGTGAGATCGGTTCCTTCGGCGAGTTTCGCCGCCCAGATGGCCCCTACTCCTCGAACTCCGGCAAGGGCCCCGTCACCGGCCAGTGCATGAAGTCCCGCCGAGAGCCGATCTCCAACGGTGGTCGCTCGTTCCACCAGCCCGTCGGCTTCGATCAGATCGATGTTGGCGATCACCGCCGCCGCCCCGGCCGGGTGGCCGCTGTAGGTGTACCCGTGGCGTAGGAGAAAACTGTCGTCGCTTTCCAACACATCACAGACCGGCCGATCGATGATCACACCACCGACCGGCTGGTACCCGCTCGTCACGCCCTTGGCGAAGGTAATCAGGTCGGGTCGTACGTCGTAGGTCTGGCTGGCGAACCAGGAGCCGGTTCGGCCAAAGCCGCAGATCACCTCATCGAAGATCAGGAGCGCCCCGTGAGCGGTGCAGAGTTCGCGAAGCCGACGCAGATAGTCCGGTTCGGGCGTGAACACTCCGCCCGCACCCTGCACCGGTTCACAGATCACTGCGGCGATCCGGTCGCCGGATTCGGCGAAGAGTCGAGCGGCCGATTCGATGTCGTCGGGGTCGATCTCGGCGATGTGGGGGAGGAGATCGCCCCAATTCTCGCGGTTGGGAGCGATGCCCTGGGCGGAGGTCCCACCCATGTTCACCCCGTGATATCCCCGGGTCCTGGTCACGATGATCTGCCGGCCGTGTTCACCCTTGAGCTGCGGGACGAGCCGAGCGATCTTCATCGCGGTGTCGATCGATTCGGACCCGGAGCAGCAAAGGAATACCCGAGGATCGTCGAATGGTGAAACATCGACGATTCGCTGGGCGGCCTGTTCCGCGATAGCGCTGCTGAACGGAGCGAAGACGTTGTAGGTGGACATCGTTAGCATCTGTTCTGCAATGGCGTCGATGATCTCGGTTCGCCCATACCCGACCTGGCAGTACCAGAGGCTTCCCAGGCCATCGATGTATTCCTTGCCGTTGCTGTCCCACACTCGCACGCCCTCGGCCCGAACGATGGTCCGCGGATCATGCGGCGCGGGTCTGGTGAACGGGTGGAGGAGAGCAGCCATGACAGGCAGTCTTTCACCCTGCAGCGTCCGAGGAAATCCGGAAGGCATCGCACCACGGGCCGAGACCGCCTCGACCCCACCCGAACAGACCGCGAAACTCGATCGGTTGGTGCCCACAAACAACATTCAAGGACCACTAGCCTGAGATGCTGATCCCCGAGTCTCGGAAGTGCACGTCAGTTGATCAAGCTTGAGAACGTCACAAAGGAATACAAGGGATCATCGATCGCGCTCAAAGACGCCAATGCTGAGATCAGCAAGGGCGAGTTCGTGTTCCTCGTGGGACCCTCGGGCTCGGGTAAGTCCACCTTCCTGCGGCTCCTGAACAAGCAGGAAGTGGCCGACAGCGGACGGGTGCTGGTCAATGGCAAGGACGTCGGTGATCTCCACCCCTGGAAGGTCCCACTGCTGCGTCGCCAGATCGGCTGCGTCTTTCAGGACTTCAAGCTTCTTCCATCTCGCACCGTTCGTGAGAACGTCAGCTTCGCCCTCGAAGTGATCGGCAAACCCAAACACATCATCGAGACCCAGGTCCCCGCCATCTGCGAACTCGTCGGACTGGGTGACAAGATCGACAAATATCCCCATCAGCTCTCCGGTGGCGAGCAGCAGCGGGTCAGCATCGCCCGCGCCTTCGTCAACCGCCCGGTGATCCTTCTCGCCGACGAACCCACCGGCAACCTTGATCCCCAGACCGCCAACGGCATCATGTGGCTGCTGGACCGGATCAACCGTTCCGCCAATACCACCGTCGTGATGGCCACCCATGATCGAGGCATCGTCGACACCATGCGTCGTCGAGTCATCGAACTCTCTCACGGCTCGATCGTTCGCGACCAGAGCCGCGGCGTTTACGACTAGGAGTTTTCCCATGGCCGTACGGGTCGACTACATCGCCAAGGAAACCGCGAACAACATCATTCGCAACCCCTCACTCAGCATCGCAACCGTTCTCACGGTTGCGGTCTCGCTGGCCCTGCTCGGAGCGGCGCTAGTGATCCAGCAGGGAGTCTCGGGCCTCCAGACCCGATTCAAGGACGATGTCGAGTTCATCATCTGGCTGAACAACGACGCCAGCGATGAACAGATCGCCACGGTGGACCGTGCCCTCGATGAGAGCCCGCTGGTTAAGGACCGCAACTTCATCAACCGCGAGCAGACCTTCGCCGAGTTCGAGCAGTACTTCTCCGAGTCTCCCGAGGTGCTCGCCGCCGTCACACCCGAGGATCTGCCCACCTCGTTCCGGGTGGTGCCGGTCAACCCCGAGCTCAGCGTGGTCGAGCAGCTGGGCGACCAGTTTCGACCCTTACCCGGCGTACGGCAGGTCGACTTTGCCGGCGACTACATTCGCCGACTCAATCAGTTCTCCTCCGCCGCCAGCATCACCATGACGGTGGCGGCGTTGGCCAGTGGTCTGGCCTCCAGCCTTTTGATGTACAACACGATCCGCACCGCGCTCTTCGCGCGTCGCCGTGAGGTGGAAGTGATGCGTCTGGTTGGAGCCACCAACTGGTTCATCCGCATTCCGTTCATGCTCGAAGGCCTGTTACAGGGACTGGTAGGCGCGGCGTTCAGCGCCGGAGCGGTGCTGGCGCTTAACGAGGTCGTCGGTGACGCCGTTCGCGGGGCCGATTTCCGACTCTTCGATTCATTTGCATTGGACAGCGGACAGCTGTGGGTCATCACGGGAATCCTGTTGGCTGCCGGTGCATTGATCGGTGCCGCCGGATCGGGTGTTGCCGTGTCCCGCTACCTCGAAGCCTGATCCAGCGAATTCTTGTGTGAAGCCGGGGGCGGCTAGAAACTAGCCCATGACTCTCACGATCGAGGTCGACAACCACGTCGCCACCATCACCCTCAACCGCCCCGATCGTTTGAACGCGTTCAACGTTCAGATGATGCGAGACATGATCTCGGCCCTGGATGAAACCGACGCCGACGACAACGTACGGGCCGTGATCGTTACCGGCGCCGGACGCGGGTTCTGTGCTGGCGCCGACCTCGAAAGCGGGGACCAGACGTTCGACCACGGTGCTGCCGATCAACCGCTCAAGCGCGACGGCGGCGGAATGTTGACCCTTCGGATCTTCGAGTCGGTCAAACCGATCATCGCCGCAATCAACGGACCGGCTGTCGGTGTTGGAATCACGATGACCCTTCCCATGGACATTCGACTCGCCTCGGACCAAGCCAAGATCGGGTTCGTCTTTTCCAAACGGGGCATCGTGCCCGAGGCTGCCAGTTCGTGGTTTTTGCCCCGACTGGTCGGAATGCCAACGGCGTTGGAGTGGTGCTACAGCGGTCGCGTGATGTCCGCCGCAGATGCCGCAGCGGGAGGCCTGGTGCGGGTCGTGCCCCATGACGATCTACTGGCCACCGCCCGCTCGATGGCGGAAGAGTTCGCAGCCAATGCACCCCTCTCGACGGCCCTGACGCGACAAATGATGTGGCGGGGGCTCACGTTCGACCACCCGATGCAGGCCCACCGGACCGACAGCCGAGCGATCTCGGCCCTCGGGCGTGGCCCCGATGCGAAGGAGGGTGTGGTGAGTTTCCTCGAGAAACGTGCACCCGAGTGGGGCCAGCGGCCGAGCGTCGATACCCCCGACGTCTTTCCGCAGGATCCGCCCCCTCCGTTCAGCTGATCGTGGTGGCCCAGACCGCATACAGAGGATCTCGGCCCGAGGTTTGCACCTCTGCCGCCGTGGCGTCACCAAACCCGCGAGCGAGCCGGAAATAGGTTTCCACGATCGAACATCGCTGGTGGTCGTCGGCCCCGAGCCACCCACGAATCGCCTTCGTCGGGAACAGTCGGTTGGAGAAGTTCATCACCGCCAGACCACCGGGTTGGAGCACCCGGCTGATTTCGTCGAACACCTCGAGCGGGCGGCTGAGATAGTCGACCGAGACGGTGCAGACCACCGCATCGAACGAGCCCGACCGGAACGGGAGGCTCGGATGGGCGTTGAGATCGGCTACGAGGGCGCCGCCAGCAGCATGGTTTTGGGCCAGTTCTTCCACGTTCATGCCGTGAACCACCAACTGCTCCGGTGGTGATTGGAAGTGTGATACCCAACTTCCCATCAGATCCAGCACCCGTCCGCTTATGCCTAGCCGTTCATAGAGCGAACCCACTCCTTCGATGGCGCCGTCGTCGATGTGGTTGACGATCCGAGGTTCGTCGTAGAACCAGCGGTCGTTGGAGGGATCGCGTCGGTCGAAGAAGCCGTCAGGGAACTCGGAATACCTCGGGTCGTTCATGCGGGCTCCAGTTCGATCGATCGCACCTGCAACATCAGCGCCACCCCTGCAGCGACACAGGTGACAAGGATCAGGCCTCCGTTGATCGACCAGAACCGTGCCAGCAGCGTGATGACCACCGGCATGGTCATGCCGGTGTAGGTCCCCAGATAGAACGTGGCGTTGAGGGCTCCCCGGTTGCTGTCGTCAGCGATGGCCTCGGTGATAGCCAGACCGGCTGTCAACAGGGTGCCCGAGGCGGTGCCGAGGGCTACGGCCGCAAGCGGAATGATCTGCCAGATGTCGGTCACGAAGGCGAAGGTGCCAAGGACGTAACCACCGACCCCAACCCAGAGCGCCAGGCGGAGGGCGGTCCGCGGCGATCCAGCCCGTTGGATCAGGGGCCGACTCAACATGACCGAGAGCGCCGTGATCGAACCGGTGACCCCGGCGACAAGCACGTCGTTGTCGCCGCCGACGGCATCCCTCAGAATCACCGGGAAGAGAGCGAATGCGGTGGAGGGGAAGCCGAAGACCCACACGGCGGCGGGGGCGACCGTGGTGAGGAAATCCGACCGCGCATGGGCTGGCACACCGAGTTGAGGCCGCAGAGACAAGCCCGGTTCGGGAGCCTTCGTTTCCGGCAACCACCACATCGCCACCAGAACGGCCGCGGTCGCGGCGGCATGAACGAGGAACGGCACCACCAATGGCGACGGGCCGAACTTGTCGTAGACCGCGGAGCTGATCGGGCCGACGCCGAACCCGATGTAGATCACGAGGGTGGTAAGCGTGGCCAGGCTGACCCGCCCGCGTTCATCGAGTGGGGTAGACGAGAGTTCGGTCAACCAGGCGGTGCCAACCGACAACACCGCGCCGCTCACCGCCCCCAACAACAACCGACCGACGAACAGCGGCAGGAGGCTATTGCGTCCGTAGATCAGGATGATCGAGGCGATTCCGGAAGCGGCCGTGAACGGTAGAACCAGCGGCCGACGGCCGAACCGATCCGAAAGGCGCCCGGCGAAGAGGAGGGAGAACAGAATCCCGCCGACGTAGATGGTGAAGATACCCACCGCACCAAGATCCGACAGATTCAGACGATCCTGATACCGGAGGATCAGGGGAGTGCTGACATTGGTTCCCCACGCCACGACGAACAGGCCGGCTGCGAGGATCCGTTGCCTGCTGTTCATCGCTCGAAGTCTGTCACGCAACGGCGACACTTCCTGCTTTCTTGCCTGCGCTCGCCTCCAGTGCTGGGTGGCGAACGCGTTCGTGGTTCTGGGCGTTGTCTGGGCTCGTTGCTTCTGAGTTGGTCGGGTCGCTGCGGCCACGTTGGCACGGAGCCGGGTCGTTCGGTGCGTGCTGCTTCGTCCCTTCGCAGCGTCAAAACGCTGGGCTCGGTGTTCGTTGAGTTGGTCGGGTCACAGCGAACGCTGCAACGAACCCGGGGGCCACGTTGGCACGGAGCCGGCCAGAGCTTTGGGTGCCGCCTTGCTGGGGCAGCGAAGAGCGCAGCTCGCCTCCGGCGTCACCTTGTGAGCGCCGGAGGCGGCAGCGTCAGGGCTAGCGGCGCAGCTGAGCGAGCAGGCGAACGACGTAGTAGAACATCGTCATCAGGGAGCTGAACAACCCGAGGGCGGCAGCGACGTGGGCCCATGCGGGGAACTGCCGAACGATGGTCTGGGTCTGGTAGAGGATGCTGACGCCGGAGAGGGCGATCATGCCGACGCTGAACCAAACGCCCAGCTGGAATCCGAAGATCATGCCGGCGACGATCAGGCCCAGGGCTGCGAAGCCGCCCCACATGAGCATCGGTCGGAAGAAGGACAGATCCTTACTGGTGGTCATGCCGATCACCGTGAGCCCAGCGAATCCGACGAGGGTGATGACCGTGGCCTGGAGCAGGATGTTGGTGCCGTCGGCGCTGTCGGAGACGATCCGGAGCAGCGGGGCAAAGACGACGGCGTAGATGCCGGCCTGCCCGAACAACCCGGCGTACTGGATACTGGGATTATCGATTCGCATCGCCGCGTTGGCACTGAGGGTGCCGCCCATCCACATCATGCCGAGGAGGAGCAGCCAGAGCAGGTTGGATCCGCCGAAGGTATCGAGGATCAGGTCGGCCAGTCCGGTGACGAACAGAACGGCCTCGAATGCCACGAACGCCAGTACGGCGAGGGCAACGTGTTGGTACACCCGCACCAGGAACGCCGAACGAGTGGCCTCATCGGAGTTGGAAGCGGGGATGTACTGGGTGGTGGATTGGGCGTACGCCATGACTGAGCAACCTCCTGGATCGCAAGTGTCTTCCAGTATCTCACGTTTTTTGGTGCCAAATGGTTCCGGGCGACTAGGTCGTTTGGCGCATTCGCCGCCTCGCCTTCAACCGGAAAGCGGGACGTTCACTGCCTAAGGCGATCGGGTTCGGAACGCCGTGCTGGCGGCGGGCCGATACTGCCGCTCGCCGGGGTGAAGCAGCGGTAGACTGGGCAGTGCTGTTTGACAATCAAATTCAGTACATGGGGCTGATCGGTTTCGACGTTGAGACCAGAAGCTGTTTGTGCGACCCGAGTTGCTCAGACTCGAAAAACGGGGCTTTTTGAAGACGGCAACAAGACCGACTTCGCTCTTGCCGCCTAATTTTTAGGTAGTACAGAGGAAAACTGCGAGCCGCGAGGCCACGCAGGGCCTGATCACTACAGCCCGGTAACAGAAGTAGTGATGGACGGTGCGAAAGAACACTGACGGACAGGGAAAGACTTCTGACTCCAGGGAAAGACCCGGCGGTGAACTAACCCGGTAGATGGACAGCCGTAAGTCCGAACCTCGGGAATGGTCGTAGCGTGAGCAGTACCTGCTTGGCGGACGGGGGTTCGATTCCCCCCAGCTCCACTCTCCATAGAACCCCTTTTGGGAAAAATCGTTCGGCCAACACAATCAGCGTGCTCGCTCGACGCCAGAACAAACGATTGTGTTCGCCCAACGACAGAACGCCCAGCCCCGCCGAGGGGATTGGGCGCTTCCGGTAGCCAACGTGACCTGCGGCCCGTTTGTGCTTCCGGATGCGTTTGATAGCGAAGCTTGTCGAAGGTTCAAGATTTAGCACGGATCTCCGATGAGGTAGATATGCCGGCAAATCCCTGCCGGCATTCGGGAGCGACCTCCTGACCAACTGCGCAAAAAGTCGCGAGAATGATCCAACAAGATCAATTCGCTACTGCTTTCGTCTTACCTCACCGAAAACGAGTCGATGAACTTCCAGGGCGACACCAACCATTCTTCCGTCATGCCGCCGCTCGGCCGAAAATGGATCGAGCAGATGGTGCGTGTGGTCGCAGCGGTTGCCGTGTTCGGCGCCCTGGTGGGCCCAATTCAGGGGGTGACACCAGCGGAGGCCGCAGCTGCTGACAACTTCTCGCTGGCCAAGACCGACAATGTCGGTGGTGAAGCTCTGATCGGAGAGCAGATCACATTCACGCTGGAAGCGACGGGCGATCATGCGTCGGCCGTTCCGCTCTACAACCTGTCGTTCCGCGACGTTCTCCCGATCGGGGTGAACTTCATCTCGGCGTCGCCGGCCCCGACCGAAGTTCTCATCGACGTTCCTGCGGCTGGCCAGACCACGGTGATCTGGAGCAACGTGTCCGATCTTCCCGCGAACTCTCGCTCGTCAGTGGCGATTACCGTCGACACGAACCCCGATTTCGCCGGAGGAACGACCGGTGCTGAGACCGTCCCCGTGGGCTCGCTCTTTGCCAACACGGCGCAGGCAGTGGCTAGCACTGACCCATTCTCCATTCCCGAATATTCAGAGACCACTGGGTCGTTCTCGATCGCAGCGAACGAGGGCTCGGCCTCCGCTTCTCAGAATGTTGAGGTCATCCCGTTCCGAATCACCAAAACCGCACCAAGTGAGCTGTTGCGCGGCGTGCACGGTGGCGCAACCTCGGGTGCGATCTACACCATCGAGGTGCAAAACAATCCCGACTACGCCACCGACGCTGTCACCGTGGTCGACGTTCTTCACCCGGGCCTCGAGTTCCTCGGTTGCGACACCTATTACCCAGCTGACAACACCACCGGCGCTGAAGAGTGGACCGGCTCTGGTCCGGTAGCGACCGGTGCTGGCTGCTCGCCGACGCCGCTCAGCGTCGAGACCGCTGATGGTGTGACGTCCTTCGCCGGTTCGGTCCCAGCGGCAGGCAGCACGGTGGTCACCTGGGATATCTCAAACCTCGCCCCCGGCCAGGTCGAGACCATCACGTACCGAGCAGGGATCCCGCTGTTCGAAAACCAGGCATTCGCTACTCCTCCGACACCGGCGAGCCTCAATCAAGGCCGCAATCTCGACAACAACACCGGTCCTTCCACGGGCGAGCAAGACCGCACAGCGAACGCCGACCCCGAGCTGTTAACCGCGTCGGAGCCAGGTCTGACCAATAGCGCCACGGCAACCGGTACCTACACCCCGAGCGGTGCGACCGCCACGGTTACCGACGTTCACACCGTCGAGTCCGAAGACATCATCATCACCAAGGGCATGTCGGGCTCGCTGGTTCAGGGCACAACGGTTGTCAGCACACTCACTATCACGACCTCGGAATATCGAGACTTCACCGATCTCGTAGTGCGCGACCTGTTGCCTTCAGCACTTTGTTTCGCCGGTGGTTTCGATTCTGACGCCACGCCCAGCGGGTCAGACTGGAACACGAACGATTGTGCCGGCGCGGGCACCATTCAATCCACAATCAACGGAACTCCGGTGAATGTGGCGACCGTTCGTGAGTTGCCCAGCGGCGGACCGTACGGCTCGGGGCGCTTCGAAGTGATCTGGGATTTCGCCGGGGCGCGCGCTGCTCTCGCTGATCTCGATGCCGATGAAACCCTCACCATCCAGTACTCCGCAACGGTGCGCCAGTTCTACCGGGGCGGAAACGCTCAGCTCACAAGTGAGCCCGTGCTGGCTGGCGACTCTGTTTCGAACGAAGCGGAGGTTTCCGGTCCCGACGCCGTGTCCTCTTCTCGCCCCGGCCTTGTTGCTGACCCCGCTGACCCAGACGGAGGCATCGACGGCGACACCGCCTCAGCCAACATTTCCAACGGCCAACCGAGCATCGACAAGAAGGTCGCAGTCAAGACCGGACCGATGTCAGGTGCGGTTACCGCGGCCACGTGTAACGCTGAGTGGGCGTCGATCACGTGGTCGGACGGGGACCCGACCCCTGAGGCCGGGTACGGACCCGGCGACATTGTCTGCTTCGAACTCGCTGCGACGTTCCCGCCGAACGTCGACTTCGAAGGTGTGCAGATCCAGGACATCATGCCGACCGGCTACACCTACATAAACGGGTCGGCGGCGCGCGTAGTCGCAGTCGACACTATCGCTTCGACCACGGTCACCGAATCCCCTCAAATCGTGACGTTCGCTGTCTCTGGCGATGGCGATGTCGAGTCAACCGGCAATGAGTTCTTGTGGACCGTTGCTGCTCGCATTACGGACAACGCCGACGGAGCTGCCAACGACATCAACGCCAACCTGATGAAGCTGGTGAATAACAACAACGGCGGCGTCGTTTTTCAGCTTCGGGATCAAGCCACGACCGCGTGGACTGAACCAGAGGCTCGCCTGGGTAAGGGCGTCGAGGACGTCGACGGCGGTACTGCAAATGGCGCCGACTTCGATGACTCGCTGAGCGGCGGTTCGACAGCGGTGGACGTCACTACCGGAAACGTGATCGGCTTTCGCATCGATGTCTGGAACGAGGGCAACGCCGACGCCACGGCCACCGAGGTGCAGGACATACTGCCCGCCGAGTTCAGCTGCGCCGATGTGTCCGCCATCAGCGACTCCGGCACGTGCACAGCCGGGGTGATCACCTGGACCGGCCTCACCATCGCTGCGTCGACGGGCGTCGGCGACGAGGTTCCTGACGACGTAGACTCTGCCCCGGTCACGCTGCGTTACGACCTCACGATCCCCGCCGGCGTCGATCCGTCCCAGACCTATACCAACACCGCAGGGATCGCTCGTTACCAGGGCGTCACCAACGACGCCGGAACGTTCGACTACTTTCCCGCCGACAACATCGACCCGGCGAACTCGTTGCTCGAGAACACCGACGCCGCTGACGACCCGGCCTTCTTGGCCTCACCGCCGCCCGCAATAGACAAGGCGCAGCGGTCAGGCATCAACGAGGCCGGCAATGCTCAGAACCCGAGCCTCGACAGCACGGATGACGAAGCAACGATCGGCGAGATCATCCAGTACGAGATCACCGCCGTCGTCCCCGACGGAACCACCGTCTACGACGCCGAGATCCGAGACGTTCTACCGTCGGGCCTCGACTACTTCGCCGGGCTTGGCCTGTTCGACGGCACCGTCGCCGACCTTCAACCGACGGTTACCAGCACGACGGGCAACACAGCGCTCACTACTGGAACGCTCGCAGAGTCGGGCGGAACGGTCACCTACACGTTGCCCACGCCCTATTCGAACGCCGCCGGTTCCGGCGACGATTCGGTCACGATCACGTTCTACGCCCAGGTGTTGGACGTCGTCGGCAACCAGGCAGATCCGACGGCCACTCGCTTCGACAATCGGGCCCGCTTCGACTGGGATGACGCCGACGGTAACGACCGGCCCGACGTCGTCTCGAATCGAACCCGAACTCAGGTTGTCGAACCGAACCCAGTCATCGACAAAGACCACACGATTCCCGTCGGCTCCACCAGCGCACCTGGCGATGTCATCACCTACCGCATCACGGTCACGAATCCGGATTCGGCCAACAATGTCTCCGTCGCCCACGACCTGACCATCATCGACACCGTTCCGGTCGGATTGACCCCGCTCGGTGCGGGGGCGGCACCGGTCACAGCAGACGGCGACCCCGTTCCATCAACGGGAGTCACACCCGCTGGTGCCTTCGACGGTGTCTGGTCGGAAACCGATCGCACGATCACCTGGACCCCGACCCAGCTCACTGCGCTCGACGCGATCGACCCTGCGGGTCAGGTCCGCTTCACGTATCAGGCTGAGGTCGACGACCCGGCCGTTGCGTCATCCAGCCTGACGAACACCGCAGCAATCACCGCCTACTCGCTCGATCAGGATTTCACCCCGACCGACGACCCCAACGAGGCCGACGCCCGCGCCTATATCGACAGCGATGACGACACCATCACGGTGCCGCTCGCCAGCATTGTGAAGGACATCGAACCCTTCAACGCCGGCGATCCGGCCGACGACCTGTCGACGGCAACTGTGGGACAGCCGGTCGAGTACGAAGTTGCTGTCTCGATTCCGGCCGGCACGGCGGCGTACGACGCCACGATTTTCGACCAGTTGCCGAGCCGTCTCGACTTCGACAGCTTCGGCTCTGTTGACGTGTCCGCTGGTTGTGAGGTCCTGAACTCCTCGACCGGCAACACCACCGGTGTCGCTCTGACGTCCGGAGACATCGAACGGATCAATCCGGTAGGCGGTGATGCATCCTTGGCCTCGTGGTTCATTGGCGACGTCTACTCCGACGGTGGTTGCAGCATCACCGTCCAGTACATAACCCATGTGAACACCACGGCTGGGGCGGGTGACGCAGTCACGAATGCTGCCGTGTTGAAATGGAACGACAGCGACGAGATAACTCCTGACGATCCGTCGGATCTTCCCGCCGGGTACGACACGCCGACGTCGGGGTCCTGGACCGTCGATAGCGGCATCGATGCTGAGACGTTCACCGTCGCTGAACCGCAGCTGGCGATCGACAAAGACGTAGAGGACACCGCCGGCACCGCACTCGTCAATCCGACCTGCGACACGACACCAGGCAACAGCGGCGACGCGGACGGTACCGCCACCGATGGTTGCGACACCGGATCCGGCGAAGAACTGCGCTACACCGTTGCAGTTACCAACACCGGCTCTTCCGATGCTCACGATGTCATCTTCATCGATTCGGTGCCGGTCGGTCTCACGCCTCTCCTGGCGCCGGGTGGGGCCCAAGCTGCCAGCGATGGACAGACCATCACCGGAGACAGCGGATCAGAGGGAACGTGGAGCCAAACCGATCGAACCATCACCTGGACCATCGCAGGCCCGCTGTCCATCTCTGGTGCAACGCAGACCGAGACGGTCGACTACGACGCCGTGGTCGCCGCGCCTGACGATCTCAGTCGAGGAGAAGACCTTACGAACATCGCAGACGTGGACTCCTACTTTGCGTTCTCCAGTGCCGAGCGGTCGTCTATCACCACCACCAATCCTGGGAACGACGACATCGTTACCTATGGAAACGCAACCGGCGCCACCCGCGGCTCGGTTGTCGCTGACGAGGTGAGCGTCGAGGTGCATTTCCCCGAACTCGGAATCGTCAAGACTGCAACTACGGGCCAGGACATAAACGATGTCCGCTTCGATGAGTCGTTCTCCTGGACGGTCGTTGTGACCAACACCGATGCTGTCGCTTCGGCGTTCAATGTCGACCTCGTGGACATTCTGCCCGAAGGTTGGACCTACGATGCCAACTCAGCCCGGATCACCACCCCCTTCGTCACGAACGCCGCGGTGGAGCCAACGTGTTCGGCTGACGCCGGTTCATGTGGCGATCCGGCTCTAGCCAATTCCGAAACGCTGACTTGGGTCGAGGTCACCTCGGGAAGCGGGCAGCCTCTGGCCCCGGGGGAGACCATCACGCTGGTGTTGACCGCCACTCCTCGGTCAGCCGCACTTGCGCCGGACCAGGCTACTGGCGAATCATTCACCGGGCCGACCAACGGCCACACCAACTCTGCATCGGTCGCGGGCGAAGACGCCACCGGCTCGGACAGCTGCTGTGACCCCGATGGAGCCGGACCCGGCGTGCCCCTGCCGTACACCGATACCGACAGTGCGGACGTGTTCGTCGCTCGTGCCGACATCGAGGTTGACAAGGCCATCACTCCGGTCGAAGTCGATGCCGACGCAGCCAATGGACCGTACTGGTTCGGCTCTTTTGTGAACTACACCATCACGGTCGACAACCAGGGTCCCGATGACGCCACCGGAGTCGAGATCTCCGACATTCTCGATCCGACCTCGCTCGAATTCGTTTCGGTGGTGAGCGTTGGCCAGGGAACATTCGACGACACGACCAACGTGTGGGCTGTCGGTGATGTCGACAACGGTGAGAGCTCCCAGATCGTGCTCCGCACCCGGCTCGTTGGTCTCGGGTCCGTGACCAACATCGCACAGAACTCGGCGTCGGATCAGTACGACGCCGACTCGAGCCCGGACAATGACATCCCGGCAGAAGATGATCAGGATTCGGTCTCGATCGAGGTGGTTCCCACGAGCCTCGGCGACTACATCTGGCTCGACCTCGACGGCGACGGAGTGCAGGACGGCAACGAGTCCGGGATTCCCGGTGTGCAGGTCGACATCACTTGGCTGGACCCCGCGACCGCCGCTCCTCAGAGCTACACCACGGTCACCGGAACCGATGGTTCCTACGGTGTGCCGTTGGCTGTCGGGTTGCCGGCTGAAAGCAACATCACCGTCACAGTTGACGTCGCAAATTCCCCGAACCTCGCCGGCCTCGTCCCGACGTTCGACCGTGACGGCGGCTTGGACCACACCGCAGTCGACCAGATCACTGCCGGGGATCAAACGCTTCCCGGTGGCGAACTAGCCGACCTGGGCTACGACTTCGGTTACAACGCTGGAACGCAGACCTTCGGCGACAGGGTCTGGTGGGACCAAGACAACTCCAGTGATGCCACCGACGGTGTCGGCGAGGCGGGCGTGCCCGGCGTCGACGTGATCGCCACATGGTTCGGTTTCGACGGAGTCTTCGGCACTGCGGACGACGTGGTATTCACCCAAACGACCGATGCAGATGGCGACTACCTCTTCGACGAGATGCCACCCGGCGACTTCGAGGTTGTCGTTGATGATTCAACGTTGCCCGCCGGAATGGACATCCAGACCTACGATCTCGACGGAACGACAACACCGCACAGCGTTGAGATCACGCTTGATCCGGGTGAGGATCAACTCGACGTCGACTTCTCCTACCGGGGTGATGGCTCCATTGGTGACACCGTGTGGTTTGATCATGACGGCGACGGCGCCATCGACACTGGAGAACCAGGCATCGGCGGTGTGACCGTCACACTCGACTGGGCCGGCCCCGACGGTGTTGCCGGCAACGGCGATGATGTCACCATCACCACCGTGACCGCAGCCGACGGAACCTACCGGTTCGAGCAGCTTCCCCATGGTGCCTATGAGATCACCGTCGATGATTCGACCCTTCCCGGCAATGTGACCCAGACCTTCGATAACGATGGTGTTGGCAGCGCTCACATCTCGGCGGCGACACTCACGGCCATCGCGCCGAATGACCTGGCGCAGGACTTCGGCTACAGAGGCAACGGCTCCATCGGCGACACCGTCTTCTTCGACGTCGACGGCGCAGAAGCAGACGGGGAACCCGATGCGGGTGATGCCCCGATCGAAGACGTCGATGTCATCGTTGTGTGGGCAGGTGCAGACGGGGTCTTCGGCACCGCCGACGACTACAGCTTCAGCGACACGACCGACGCGAGCGGTAATTACCTCGTCACCGACCTGCCCTTCGGTGACTACACGGTGACGGTGGATGTGGCGGACCTTCCGGCTGGCCTCACTGGCCCGACCTACGATGCCGACGGCGTTGGTACCGCTGACACCTCCATCACGACGCTCGATGGAGCCACGCCGGACGATCTCGATCAGAACTTCGCCTACTCCGGTGCGACGGCGGGCACGATCGGTGACACCGTCTTCTTCGATGCCAACGGCGATGGCATACAGGACAGCGACGAGGTCGGCTTCTCCGGTGTCGACGTCACCCTGATCTGGTTCGGTCCCGACGGGTTGGAGGGCACACCAGACGATGTCACCCAGGCAACGACCACCGACGGAGACGGCCTCTACCTGTTCGACAACCTCCCCGAGGGGGACTTCCGGGTCACCGTCGATCCCGCGACGCTGCCCGACGGACTCAGCCAGACGGTCGACAACGACGGGATCGCCAGCATCGACACGAGCCTGGTGACACTCGATACCGCCAGCCCATCCAACCTCGATCAGAACTTCGGCTACACCGGTATTGGCTCGATCGGCGACACCGTGTGGCTCGACCTCGACGATTCAGGAACACCCGGAATCGATGCCGGTGAACCGGGTCTCCAAGGCGTCGGCATCGTGATCGTCTGGTCCAACCCGCAAGGTGTCGACCAGACCTTCACCCTCGCGACCGGTACAGACGGAAGCTACCTCTGGCCGAGCGCTCCCTTCGGAGACTTCACGATCACCATCGACACCGACACGCTTCCCACCGCTCTCGCACAGACCTTCGACAGTGATGGCATCGGGTCCGTGGACACTTCCTTCGCCACCCTCGATGCCCTGACACCCGTCGACCTCGATCAGGACTTCAGCTACAGGGGAACCGGATCGATCGGTGACACCATCTGGCAAGATGATGATGCCGACGGAATTATCGACCCCGGCGAACCGCTCCTAGGCGGTGTAGCGGTCACCATCGACTACACCAGCGCCGAAAACGGCGCAACCTTCACCGCCACCACGATCACCGCTTCCGACGGCACCTACAGCTTCGAAAATCTGCCGACCGGCGGCTACGTGGTCACCATCGATGCGACTTCGCTTCCGACCGATCTCGTGCCGGTGTTCGACGTCGACGGCGTTGCTACACCTCACACATCATCGGTGCAGCTCGCCGATGGCGAGAATCAGACCGACGTCGATTTCGGTTATCAGCCACAGACCGATATCTCTCTTGACAAGAGCCATCTGGGCGACTTCGCGCTAGGTCGAGAGAACACGTGGACCCTCGAAGTCTCCAATCTCGGCCCGGCGACAGCGCAAGCCCCGATCGTCGTCGTGGACACACTGCCGGCTGGGTTGAACTTCGTCCGCTCCGAGGGCGATGACTGGGACTGTGCCGCTTCCGGCCAGATCATTACCTGCACCCTTGTCGACAACACCAACACGGCGACGACTCTGGCACCCTTGGCCTCCGTTTCGTTTGACATCATCGTCACGCTGCAGGACTCCGCTGTGCCTTCGGTGACCAACACGGCATCGGTTTCGACCTCGTCGGTCGACCCGAACGCCGCCAACGATGTCGATTCCGATCCCACGGACGTCCCACTCGCCGTGCTCGAGATCGACAAGGTCGCTGACGGTGACGTCGATGCGGGACAGAATGCGACGTACGTCCTGACGGCCCGGAACACCGGACCGTCGGCAACGAGCGGCGATGTGATCATCACCGACGCGTTGCCGAACGGACTTCGTTTCGTGCGTGCGTCCACCGACATCGACGGTTCCGGTTGCGCTTTCGCCGACAATGTCGTCACCTGCACGAACCCCAACGTTATGACGGTCGATGACAGCTGGACCGTACGGGTCGAGGTCTTCGTCACTGCGGCCGTAGGCGAATCGGTTACCAATGTCGGTCAGGTGATGGGCGGAAACGAGGTGAACGGCGTCGACCTTCCAAACGCCGTTCTTTCCAGCGCCCAGGGCACTGCGGCGGTTACCGTCCAGGACGCAGGAATCCTCGCATTCACCGGCGCCGAACTGGATTCGTTGGCCCGGCTTGCCTCGATCTTGCTTGCCTGTGGTGGAGTTCTGGTCCTTCTCAGCCGTCGCAAATCCGAGCTGGCCTAAAGACCGTCTACAAGAATCTGGGCTCAGCCCTTGACCTTGACACAATGGCAATCTTTACCGTTGGCCAAGTGATCAAGAACATCCTCCCACGAGCGCTTCCATTTCTGGCCGCTGCGGCTCTTCTGTTTCCCGCGGCCCGCAAGCTTGGTGACAGTGGCTGGCGGGACGAGCTGAACGAGACGTATCAGTTGGGTAGTCAGAGCTTCGGAGCGAGCTTCTTTCTGATGGTTGGGTTACTCGAGTTGGTCATGGCTGGATTGATTCTCTGGCCAAAGACACGAGTCCCGGCCGGGATCGCCATGGCTGGTTTCTTCGTTGGCGCTTTGGTGTTCAACCTCGGATTGCGGGTGGACCAGGACCTGCTCCCTGAGGGCCGACCGGGGCTGAGCACGCTGATACCGCTCGACGTGTCGCACCTCCTCATTGGGATCGCAGTCGCTGCACTGTGGCGGAGCGCCGGCCAGCCGACCCACCTTTTGGTGGACCGCTCGTCCGGCCCCCGAACATGACCCCCGATGGAAAGCAGAACCACACCATGACCACGACCGTCTACGTCGACAAGGCGGGGATCGCCCTGCAGGGCCACGACCCCGTCGCCTACTTCACCCTTGGCGCTCCGACCAAAGGGGATCCGGAACTCAGCCGTCAGTGGAATGGGGCGACGTGGCTCTTCTCGAGCGCCGCCCATCGCGACCTCTTTGACGGAGATCCCGAGAAGTATGCGCCTGCCTTCGGCGGACACTGTGCAGTCGCCCAGGTCGCCGGAACAGACCTCAGGGGATCGGCCAAACGATGGCGGATTGAAGACGGCCGGTTGTTCGTGAATAAGAATCTGCTGGCGTCGTCGTTGTTCGGGTTGTTCGCAGGACGAATCAAGACCCTCGCCGATCGAGCCAGCTAACCCCGTGAGTGAGGGGACTGGTCGCTTCCGGTAGCCAAAGTGATCGCTGGCGCACGGTTGTGCTTCCGGATGCGCAAAGTGCGGTGACGGTCGGTCAGGCGGATGCGACGGCGCGGGCGATTTCGCCCCAGCGGCCCAGAGCGTCGGGATTCACCCGTAGCTCTTCGTCCAGCAGGTAGAGGGCGACCCGTTCGGCGGATGACCCGTACCGATCGACGAGCCGATCGGCCATCTCGTCCCAGGGAGCAACGACGGCAAAGTGATCGAGCATTTCGTCGCTGATCGCCTCTCGCATCCCGTCGTAGTCGCCGGCCTTCATCGCTGACCGGAGTGCGGTCGTCGTGCCCTCGAACCCGAGGTCGTCGAACTGAAACGCATAGTTTGGCGTCGTGCCATAGAACGCGATCTGTTGTTTGGCCTTGGCGATCATTGGCGCCCGCGCCTCGGGCGTATCTCCCGCAACCGCGAAGACCGGAACGATCAGATCCTTCCCCCCTGCGGCCGGGATCAGCTTCTGCTCCAGGTACTGCGCGCTATGAAACGGATGGACGTGAATCCC
>CALGOA010000085.1 GCA_937958015.1 uncultured Acidimicrobiales bacterium
CACCGAGATCACCTTGGACCCCGCCTGCAACATGGCGGGATGAGCCAGTGGTTTCATGGCCAGTCGCTGCCACATCGGCGTCATCTGCCCGTCGGCCGCAAGCGTCTCCCGCGTTCGCTCCATCAGGTGGCCATACGGGACACTGCTGGGACAGGCCGGCTCACAACCCCGGCATTGAACGCAGGTTTCGAACGAGCTGAGGATCTCGTCGGTGATCGGAGCGTCGTTCAGTTGGACCTCCCGCATGAGGTGAATCCGACCCCGGGGCGACATCGACTCGTCACCGGTGAGGCGGAAGGTGGGGCAATGGGGAAGACAGAGGCCGCACTGCACACAGGTGTTCAGGTCATCGTCGTCGAGTTTGAGATCCATCGTTCGTCTCCTACCTGTTCGCCGGATGGCGACCGGGATTCAGCCGGCCATAGGGATCGAAGAGGAGTTTCATACGGTCGTGAATCTCGGTTACCGCGGGACTGAGGTCACGGGCCGGTTGTGGCTGTGCAGTCCAGATGGTGCCGACCCCAACCGAGGCCAGGAAGGGCCCGTCGCACAGTTGCTGCGCGCGGCGAAGGTCCGCTGGCGGTACCGACCACCGCTGGTCGCCGGGCTTCGCCGGTGGACCGTCGACTGGTTCGGTCGAACCGAGATCGCCGACCCGAGCCGATTCCGCATCGACATCGGCCCCATGGCCTTCGATATGCACCCACGTGGTCTCACCGTCCCAGAGGATCGCGCTGGGAGCGAGAAGTGCATCGAACACGTCGAATGGGTCGGCGCCGGTCTGTAACCATCGACTCTCGGCCGGAATCGGATTGGTCCGCAGAATCACTTCGGCCAGACAGCCGAGGGTCCCGAGCGATCCGACCATCAGCCGGGGCATGTCGAAACCGGACACGTTCTTCACCGTCGGACCGCCGCCGGAGACGACTCGACCTTCAGCCGAGACGTAGGTGGTTTGGAGGACTGCGGTTCGTATCGCGCCCCGACCCATCGAATCCCGATGATTCTCGCCAACCGCGATGGCGCCACCAATCGTTCCTCCCCGATCGGGCAGGGCACATCGCTGGCCCTGCTCGGCCAACACCGAATCGAGATGGGCGACGGTGGTTCCGCATCCAACCCGGACGGTCATCTCGTCCGGTGTATAGGCCACCACGCCAACCGGTGCCGCCAGTAGCCGAGGCTGACCGGTGGATGCGCCACCGCAGCTCCATCGTGTGCGGCCTCCCGCGACCGCTACGGCGTCGGACTCACCAACCTCCTCGGCGAACGCCAGGACGTCGGGGCCGTGGGTCAGCCGCGATCCGTATTCGACAGTGGCGCTCATCCCCACACCCCCGTGGGTACTCGCTTCAGAGCCTGAATGTCGGCACAGCTGTGCCCCATCGGGATTACCTTCCCGGGGTTGGCCCGGCAAGTTGGATCGAACGCTTTGCGCAGCCGATCCTGATGGTCGAGATCGTCATCGGAGAACAGACGGCCCATGTATGCCTGCTTCTCGACACCGACCCCGTGTTCGCCTGACAACACTCCCCCGGCGTCCAACGAGACCTCGACGATCTCGCGACCGGCGGCATGCACGCGTTCAATCACGCCCTCATCGCGGCCATCGAACAGCAGGAGCGGGTGAAGGTTGCCGTCGCCGGCATGGAAGACATTCATCACGATGAGGTCGTGGCGGTCGGCGATTTCGTAGATCTTCTCAAGCACCGACGCCAGTTCCGACCGTGGGACGACCGTGTCATGGAGGTAGTAGTCGGGGGCGATCTGGGCTATGGCACCGAAGGCCGTCTTGCGACCCTTCCACAGCAACGCCCGCTCCGCTTCGTTTGCCGCGGTCCTGACGTTGGTTGCGCCGTTGTCGGTTCCGATCTGGGCGATGCGTTCGGCGTCGATGGCGATGCCGTCCTCCATTCCGTCGACCTCGGCCAGCAACACCGCTCCGGCATCACGGGGATAACCGGCGTTCACGTAGTTCTCCACCGCAACCGTGATCTTGTGGTCCATCACCTCGAGTGCGGCCGGAACGATCCCGGCTGCGATAATGCCCGAGACCGTATTCGCGGCATCGGAGACGGTCTCGAAGCTGAGCAGGAGGGTGCGGACCGCGGGTCGATTGCGGGTGATCTTCACCGCAACCCGGGTAGTGATCCCCAACGTGCCCTCACTGCCTACAAAAACACCGCGCAGGTCCAGCCCGGTCGGCTCGGGGTCGAGACCGCCGAGCATCGTGATCTGACCGTCGGGAAGGACGACCTCCATCGCCTGCACGTGAGCGTTGGTGACCCCGTAGGCGAGGCAATGGGGTCCGCCGGAGTTGTTCGCCACGTTTCCGCCGATCGTGCACACCTGCTGGCTGCTGGGATCCGGTGCGAAGTGGAAACCCATCGGCGTCAGATGTCTGGTGAGGTCAAGATTGACGACGCCCGGTTCCACCCAGGCAACCCGGTTGTCCATATCGACCTCGAGCACCCGGTTCATCTTGGTGAGTGCAATAACGACCGGGGCACCGAGCGGAATCGCTCCCCCGGCCAGCCCCGTCCCGGCACCTCGAGGCACCACCGCTCGTCCGTGACGGAAGGAGATCCGCATGATCGCCTGCACTTCGGTCGAGGTCAGCGGAAAACAGGTAGGCCCGGCAACCCCACCTTTGAAGATCGAAGCATCCTTGCTGTGCAGTGAGCGGGCGGCACCGTCGAATCGCACCCGGTCATCGCTGAGCGCGGCCCTCAACTCGGCGATAAGTCGATCGTCGTCGGACGGTTCAGGGTCGTCGGCGCTGAACGCGGCCACGCGATCCCTGATCTGCCGATTGATGCTGCCCAGCACACTCACCCCGTGATCGCCTCCAACCCGGCGGCGGCGATGCCGGCGACGGCACTGATCTCATCATTGTCCGACGTGTCGCCACTGACACCGACGGCCCCGATGGTGACACCGTCTCCGTTCGTTACCAGCACTCCTCCGGGAACGGGCACCAGTGCCCCAACGGCGGCCGCGGCGGCGAAGATGAAGTACGCCTGGGTTTCCGCCCGGTTCATCAGCGCCCGGGATCCCATGCCCAGCGATACCGCCCCATACGCCTTGCCATAGGCGATCTCGAACCGCTTGTTGGCCGAGTTGTCCTGGCGGGCGACGGCGGTGACATGGCCGCCGCTGTCCAGCACGACGACGGTGAGCGGCTTAAATCCACGCTCGGCGCCGTCGGCCAACGCTGCGTCGATAATCGTGTTGGCTTGGGCCAGTGAGATGTTCATTGACGTTCCTTCCGTTCACGACGTCGTGCGTGAAGTATCGGTTCGGTGTATCCGGAGGGTTGTTCCGTTCCGCTGAGCACCAAGTCGCAGGCAGCACGAAACGCAATGCCGTCGAAGCCGGGGGCCATTGGTTCATACAGCGGATCGTCGGCGTTCTGGGCGTCGACCACTGCCGCCATCTTTTCCATGGTGGCTCGGATTCGTGCGACATCGACCACGCCGTGACGAAGCCAATTGGCCATGTGTTGACTGGAGATCCGGCACGTAGCCCGGTCCTCCATGAGACCCACGTCGTTGATGTCGGGAACCTTTGAACAGCCGATGCCCTGATCGATCCACCGCACGACATACCCGAGGATCCCCTGGGCGTTGTTCTCCAGTTCGTTCTGAATGGTGGTGTCATCCCAGTTGGGATCGGACTCGATCGGAATCCGGAGCAGGTCGTCGATGGTGGCCCGCTGGGTTCCGGTCAACGCCGCCTGTATGTCATCGACGAGCACACGGTGGTAGTGCGTGGCGTGCAGAGTGGCGGCGGTCGGCGAGGGCACCCACGCACAGTTCGCGCCCGCCCGGGGATGGCCGATCTTCTCCTCCAGCATCGCTGCCATCCGGTCGGGTGCTGCCCACATGCCCTTGCCGATCTGAGCCGTCCCGCGAAGTCCGCAGGCGAGACCGGTGTCCACGTTCCAGTCCTCGTAGGCACCGATCCAGGTCTGGGCCTTCATATCGCCCTTTGGCACGACGGGACCCGCCTCCATAGATGTGTGGATCTCGTCGCCGGTTCGATCGAGGAAGCCGGTATTGATGAACGCCACACGGTCCTTCGCGGCTTCGATGCAGGCCGCCAGGTTCAGTGTCGTTCGGCGTTCCTCATCCATGATCCCGAGCTTCACCGTGTTGGGTGCAAGGCCCAGCGCCCGCTCGACGAACGAGAACACGTCGTCGGCGAAGGCCACCTCGTCCGGGCCGTGCATCTTGGGTTTGACCACATAGAAGCTGCCGGTGCGACTGTTTCGTCGTCCGCCCTCGGCTCGCAGATCGTGTACTGCACACAACGTGGTAACCATTGCGTCCAGCAACCCCTCGGGTACCTCAGCGCCATCGGCGGTCCGAACCGCAGGGGTGGTCATCAAATGTCCGACGTTGCGGACCAACATCACCGCCCGGCCGGGAACGGTCACGGTCCCATCGCCGTCGGGTGAGGTGTACTGGCGATCATCGGCCATCGTGCGGATGAACGTCGACCCGGCCTTGGTGACCGGCTCGCTGAGGTCACCCTTGAGGAGACCCAACCAGTTCCGGTAGGCCAACGCTTTGTCCTCCGCGTCCACGGCCGCAACCGAATCCTCACAGTCCATGATGCTGGTCAGCGCGGATTCGAGAATCACATCGGCGACACCGGCGGGATCGACCGAGCCAACGCTGTGGCTCCTGTCGATCATCAGTTCGATGCCCAGACCGTGATGGCGCAACAACAGCCGATCCGGTGTCCAGGGGTCTCCGGTGTAGCCCTGAAATTCCTCCGGCCTCTGCAGCGTGGTCGTTCCGCTTGAGGCGTCGACCACGACGGTGCCGTCGACGACTCGATACGTACTGACGTCGGCGTGGGAGGCGTCGACCAGTGGGGCAACGTCGTCGAGGAACGACTTGGCCCATGCGATCACCCGATCACCTCGAGCCGGATCGTAGGGGCCCGCCGGCGGGGAGTCGCCCATCGCATCGGTTCCATAGAGGGCGTCGTACAGCGAACCCCAACGGGCATTGGCAGCGTTGATTGCGTACCGTGCGTTCATTACGGGCACGACCAGTTGAGGTCCTGCGACCACCGCGATCTCGGGATCGACGTTTTCGGTTCCGACGTTCACGTCGGTCGCCGGCGCCAGCAGGTATCCGATGTCCTCGAGGAAGCCGCGGTAGGCCTCGTGGTCGTGGGGTTGACCGGCGCGTTGTCGGTGCCAGTCATCTATCCGAGCCTGCAGAGAGGCCCGGATCTCCAACAGTTCAGCGTTGCGCGGTGCGAAGGTTGCGATCAACTCGGCGAACGAGGCGAAGAACGCATCGGGATCGACCCCCGACCCGGGCAGCGCCTCCTCCACCAGGAACGAGTGCAGCGGCGCCCCGTACGTGAGACCTGCAACTGTGACGTCCGTCGCTCCCATGACGACATTGTCGTGCACCGCGAACGAATCGAACAATCCGAACGTTTCGCGTCACCGGCGGCTGCGATGAACGGTCGCTCAGCACGACGAATAGCGGCCCACACCGAACCCAACCTCAGGTCCGACGGGGTGTCGGTCGATGTTCTCCAGGTGAGCACGACGCTGCGGTGGATTCGCCGATACCTCGGACAGTCCCTGGCTGCGAGCTTTGCCGTCACCGCGGCCATCGGCACGTTGCTTTCCTTCACCTTCATCACCCTGCGGCTGGAGTTGTCGGCTCCTACCGCCCTGCCGTGGTCCGTGCTCCTCGGACTGATCTTCGGCGTGACCCGTCTTGCGGTGGCGGTGACCACCAACCCGCTGTCTTACCGGTATCTCGAGCACTACATCGATTCGCCGTTCGTCTTCGAACCCACCCCGATGCCCGAGGTCGACGTTGACCGCAACATCCCCGACGCCGTCGTCCGAGCATTGGAGGGCTGGAGCCTTACCCGGACAATCTCGATGCACGATCCCCGGGCCCAGCCGTCTCCGATCTTTGATCTCCATCACTCGCCGTCGGGCGCCGTGCTCGCCTCGGTCAGCCACGCCACCGGGTCCCTTGCGTTGATGACCGAGCTGGTCGATGGACGGATTCTGCACACGACGGACCTCATCGTTCCACCGCACCCATCCATGGTGGTGAACACCGTGAAAGGGAGCCCTCAGGAAATAGCGAAGGCCCATACCCGACTATTGGCGTTGCTCGGCACGTTGGATATCACGCCGGTGCAAACCGGGGTGCAGGTGTTCGCAAACGTGATGGCTGCTGAACACTCCGCGTATGCAGACCTCGGACCCGTTCTCGGTTCGCTGCTGAACCTGGACGGCCGAGTGAGCCCGAATCTGAGTTATGGCATCGACATCGACGACCTGCTGGAACGCACGCTGATCTAGAGTTGCCCGATGACGACGATTCGTCCGTTTCAGAGCGGCGACAGCGACCGCATCCGCCTATTGGGCGGACGTCTCGCCGAGGGAGTGGCAGCGTGGCGATCACCCGAACGTGTTCGCGAAACCATCGCTGACTGGGTCGGGTCGGCGATCGAGAAGGCGGATGCCGATGACCATCTGTTGGCCGTCGCAGTCTCCAGTGCTGACCAGGTGGTCGGCTTCATCTCGGTCGCCGTGCAGAAACACTACATCGATGGAATCGACGCCTACATCGGTGAATTGGCAGTTGATACGTCGTGCGAGCGTCAAGGCATCGGTCAGGATCTGGTGGCCTACGCTGAGTCGTGGGCCCGCACAAAGGGCTGTGAGCGACTGACGCTGCAGACCGGTGCGGCCAACACGGGGTCACGGTCGTTCTATGCGAAGCTCGGATTCTTGGAAGAGGACATCTCACTGGCCCGACCCATCGAGTAGCTGTTCTCTCGGCCCGCAGTTCTATGGCGACCTAGAATGGCGTATGGCCAATCGACCGAACACCGCCCTGCTCGTGATCGACGTCCAGAATGACGTTGTCGAGGCTGCGTTCGAACGCGACGCCGTCGTGTCGAACATCAATCAACTCGTCTCCAATGCCCGATCCGAGCACGTGCCGGTGATCTGGGTCCAACACGACGATGAGGAGCTGCCGGCCGAGACCCACGGCTGGCAGATCGTTCCCGAACTCGTCCCTGATCCCGACGAACTGATCATTCGCAAGAACTATCGGGACTCTTTCGACGCCACCGATCTCGAGGCCGAGCTTGGCAAACGGGATGTCGGACGGCTGATCGTGACAGGGGCCCAGACCGACTACTGCGTGCGTTGGACGCTGCAGGGTGCGTTGAGCCGTGGCTACGACACCGTGCTCGCTTCCGATGCCCACACCACCGATGTCACGGCCGGGACTGGGATGCCGAAGGGTGAAGAAATCATCTCGCACACCAACTCGGTCTGGGGTTCACAAACCCACCCGACCGTAGACACAAGCGTGCAACCCACGAACGAGATCACGTTCTGATACTCGGTCCTGTGTCCGACTTCGATCCCACCGAACTGACCCAGTTGGCGCTCGCCGTGTGTGAATCGATGCCCGGCGCCACCGAAGATCACCCCTTCGGACCCGAGCCAACGGTCTTCAAGGTCGCCGACAAGATGTTCGCCCTCATCAGCGACATGAGCGGAACACCGGGGATCAATCTGAAGATCCCACCGGAGGATTCCGAGGCTCTGTGCCAGATCGACGGGATCTCACCCGGGTATCACATGAACAAGAAACACTGGATCACCGTGAGTTTCACCGCCGCGACCGACCCCGGCCTGTTGAGTGAACTGATCGAGGACAGCTACGTACTGGTTCGATCGAAACTGACGAAGAAGGTCCGACTCACCCTCGACGCTGACGCCTAACGCTGGCGGTTTTCAGCCACGGTGTCGCCGGCGCCCCACCGTTTCGGAGCCAGTGCATTCATGATCGCAACCAGATTCTCATCACGGTGCGCTTCCAACTCGGCGATCGTGAAGTGCCCGGACTGGTCGTCAGATTGTGTTGCGATCGCTTCGATCAGCTCGTCGGTGAGCTCGGGTACGTCCATCAATTTCGTCCACGGCCAACTGAGCGCCTCACCGAACTGTTCGATGAAGTGGCGCATGCCGCCGTCTCCGCCGGCGATCCGGTATGTCTCGAACAGCCCCATCTGAGCCCAACGCAGACCGAATCCGTACCGGATGGCATCGTCGATGTCTTCGGTTGTGGCGATTCCGTCGTTGACCAGCCAGAGTGCCTCGCGCCAGACAGCTTCGAGAAGCCGATCAGCGATGAACGCGTCGATCTCCTTGCGCACGACCAGGGGTTTCATCGCAACGCCGGCATAGAACTCCTTGGCCTGGCCGATGAGGTCGGGAGCGGTCGACTCGCCAGCCACAAGTTCGACAAGCGGGAGGAGGTAGACCGGGTTGAACGGGTGCGCCACGATCAACCGTTCGGGATGTTCGAGTCCTTCGGCCAGTTGGGTGGGCCGAAATCCGGAGGTCGACGATGCGATCACGGCCTCGGGCGAGGCGTCCGCCTCGATCTGAGCGAACGTGGCCCGTTTGATCTCCAACCGTTCGGGCACGCTCTCGATCACCAGATCGGCGTCGACGACACACGCTTCGAGAGAGTCCGACCGAGTCGGGCGACCGGTCGCAACCGACCAGTCCAATCCCTTCCACGCCTCCTCGGCATTGGACACGATCCTCTGCAGGAAAGGCTCGGCGTTCGGATTCGGATCGAACCAACGGACCTCGTGTCCGGCCAAGGCCATGCGAGCGGCCCAGCCGCTGCCGATGACTCCTGCGCCGATGACGGCCACGACCCGTGGGCCGCCGCTCAGGTTCGTCATCCGTGGCGCTGCAACTTGAGACGGGACCGCACTTCATCCGGCCCGGCGATCTCGATGTTCATCCCCTTCAGGATGTGCGCGGCGCGTTCAACCAGTTCTGCATTGGTCGCCAACTGACCGCGCTGCAGGTAGAGGTTGTCCTCCAGACCGACCCGAACGTTGCCACCGGCAAGGGCGGCCAACGCCACATACTTCAGCTGATCAGCACCGATCGAGAACGCGGAGAACGTCCAGTCATCCGGGATGTTGTTGCGCATCGCCATGAACGTGTTCAGATCGTTCGGGGCGCCCCACGGGATTCCCATGCACAGCTGAATCATCACCGGGTCTTCGATGATCCCGGCCTTCACCAGCGACTTCGCCTGCCACAGGTGACCGGTGTCGAACACCTCGATCTCGGGTCGTACGCCGGCGTCTCTGATCTGCTCCCCCATCGCCGCCAACATGGCGGGGGTGTTGGTCATCACATAGTCCCCATGACCGAAGTTCATCGAGCCGCAATCGAGGGTGGTGATCTCGGGTTTGATGGCAAGTACGTGTTCGACCCGTTCGGTGGCGCCCGCCATGTCGGTCCCGATGTCAGACAGCGGCAACGGCGCTTCGACCGAACCCAGGGTGAGGTCGCCGCCCATTCCGCTCGTCAGGTTCACCACCACATCGGTATCGGAGGCCCGAATGATCTCGACGGCTTCGGCGTACAGCTCGGTAGCTCGGGCCGGCGCCCCGGTCTCGGGATCACGAACGTGCAAATGCACAATCGCCGCGCCAGCCTGCGCAGCCGCGATCGAGTCGGCGGCGATCTGTTGCGGCGTAACCGGGACATGTTCGGATTTGCTGGCGGTGTCGCCGCTGCCGGTCACCGCACAGGTGATGAAGACCGATTCGCTCATGAGGAAACAACTTTCTTGTTGAGACTTGAGGACCGTTGCATGACCCGGATCGTCGAGTAGAACTCGTCCGCATCGAAGTAGCAGCCCCGTAGATGTCGGGTACCCGCCGTTGGATCGAATCCGGATCGGGCATGAAGCATGCGCCGGTTGTCAAAGATGACCGCATCGCCGGGAGCGAATGCCGACTCGATCTGAAACGCCGGGTCGGCACCGAGTTGGTGGAAGCGGGCCAACGCGGCGTAACTGCGGTCTACATCCGCAGCTGGCATGTCCGGGTAGGCCCGCACCGGACTGAAGCCGCGGATGATCAACGCACCGGTCCCGGGGTCTGAGTCGACGATCGGACCCGACCAGCGATGGTCGACCGTCGGCCCCTTGCTCTGGAAGGTCCATCGCAGGGTGGTCAGGGCCTCGTGATGATGGGGCTCGGCGTCGGCGAGGTGGTTGACGATCGCCAGAGCGTCGGACATCTGGTTGAGGCCACCGACGCAGGAGTTCCGGATGCAGTGCAGCGCCTGAAATCCCGG
>CALGOA010000086.1 GCA_937958015.1 uncultured Acidimicrobiales bacterium
ATCATCGACATCGGCCACCTCCTCGGCGCCAAAATCACCGCCGAAGGAATCGAAACCCCCCAACAAGCCCACCACCTCACCCAACTAGGAACCGACGACCTCCAGGGCTACCTCTACAGCAAACCAATACCAGCCGAACAGCTTCGACTGGAACTTATGCAACCAGCCCCCCAGAAGGCCTAGTAGAACATCCGGTCAGCGATCGAAGAGAGCGTCGGGAGAGATGTCACAGACGAGCAGTGCGTCCTGCAGTTCGACCAGTTGATCGGCCTCTAGATCAAGCTCGCCCGAGGGCGCCTGCAACACCGACAGGCCCGCCATCGTTTCGACGCTGATGTTGTCGACGAAACACTCCGCCGCTACCGGCTCGATCCCCGCCTGATCGGCCAACCCCTGCACGATGAGGGCCCGCCCCTGCTCACTTTCAAGCATTCCGCTGAGCATTTCGGCGGTGATCACGAGACTCGGCATCGTGGTGGGTGCCGCGCTGCCCTCGGCCGTCGAGGGGGATGCCGACTCATCGGTTGTAGTGGGAGCCGAGTCGGCAGCAAACGGGAGGTCGCCCTGCTGCCCAGAAACGGTGCCACTTCCACAGGAAACAACGCCGAGGATGGCCAGAGCCGCAATGGACCGTTCGATTACCTTCATTTCTTACCTCCGGTGACCGCACCGCAGACGCGGTGCGAGGTTCCTGTCGGTTCTTGTTGAATGACCTTGAGCGTCACCTTTTGGAACTTTCGCTTCACCGGAGGCTCGACCGGTCCGATGCAATAGAGAAGCTTGTACAAGCATATGTATTCAGATTGAGCGGACGTACAGAATGAGATCACGGCTGAGGAGAATCGAGTATCCGATAGCACTACTTCTCGTCGCGCTCGCCGTCGTGCCGCTCTTGGGTGCCGCCTTCTATTCCGTCGCCGAGGTTCAGGACGCCCGAGTGGCCAAAGAACGGGCCAATGCCGTCGAAGCCGAGACGACGCGACTGGTGCTCCTCACCGAACTTCAGACCCGACTGCTGGACGAGCGCAACTGGTTCTCCGCCGTAGGGGGAATCTCGCAACTTGGCTTGACACCCGAGTTCGTCGAAGGGCTCACCGGACTCGATGTGAACGGCGAATTGGAAACCGCCACCACTCGGGTTGATGAACTGCTGATCGAACTCGAATTGGTCGACATCGAGACCGAACTCTGGCAGATCCGGTCCGGATCGGGTCGAAACCTGTCCGACGTTGGACTGCAATACAGCGAACTCGAGGCCGCGATCTCGGTGATCAGCGACAACACCCTCGACCGGCTGCTCACCACCGCCGGCGTTGCCAACGGGGGCGATTCGTTGGTGAACTCCCTTTTGGTTCTCGATGCCACCGCAACCGCCCGTCAAGCGATATCCGAGGAATTCACCGCCTTCTTCAGCGCACAGTTCTCACCCACGGATGTGAACACCGCCGAGCAACTGATCAGCCTGACCACCCAACGCTCGATTCGCATCGAAGCGGAGAAGGAAATCCAACGACTCAGCAAGACCGGTTCCGAGGCCGCCGCCGCCACGCTGTCGATCCAACGCTCCCCTGCCGCACTTCGTTTCAACGACGCCGTAACCGACCTCATCACCTCGCGACTGACCCCCGAAGGAGTGGAGGAGGCCAACTCCCTGAGCCTGATCCTCGATGACATCGGCGAGGTGGCCGCGGTATTTCGATCCAGCTCGGACGCGACCGCTCTGTATTTCGAGCTCGTCGACGCTTCGGGCGCCGACGTCAAAGCCGCCAGCGAGGCCATGGCGACCCGCGCCGACCGGGAGCGGCGCGAGGCGCTGGGGGCAATCCTGGGCCTCGCCGCCTTCGTTCTCGGATTCACGGCGCTGGCGATCGGGGCCATCGGCCAACCGGCCCGACGTCTGGCCGAGACCGCCCGCCAGATTAGTAACGGTGACTCCAGTGCCCGATTCCGGGGTAGCGGCGGATCGACCGAGATCGGGGCGGCCGGTCGAGCGATCAACGAAGCAGCCGCCAATCTTCAACTCGCCGAGCAGCAGGCGACAGCGCTGGCCGAGGGGGACCTGAACCATCCAGCGCTCGAAGACGCCCCCAGTGGACAGCTCGGAGCATCCCTACAGGCCGCGGTCGCCTCGCTCGCCACGTCGCTTCAGGACCGGGAAGAATTCCGTCGGCGGATCACTCACGAAGCGACCCACGACGGCCTCACCCAACTCGCTAACCGAAATGCCTCCATGGCCCAACTCGAACGGGGTATCTCTCGCAGCAAACGGGCCGACTCGTTGCTCGCCGTGCTGTTCTTGGACCTGGACGGTTTTAAGGCAGTCAACGACAACCACGGACACCACGCCGGCGACATCGTCCTGCGAACCTGCGCCAAACGATTGGTCAACAGCGTCCGCGACGGAGACCATGTCGGTCGCCTTGGCGGCGATGAGTTCCTGGTGATCGCCGAGTCCGTAGCGGGCACCAGCGAGGCTATCCACCTGGCCCAGCGGCTCCTGGCTGCGATCGCCGAGCCGATCCAGATCGATCGGAAGGAAGTTTCGGTTGCCGGCAGCATCGGCATCGCGCTCAGCCGGGTCGCCACCGACCTTTCCGCCGAGGAGTTGCTCCGGGACGCTGACCTCGCTGTCTACAAGGCCAAAGCGAACGGCAAGGGCGGAATCGAGGTCTGCGACGACGAGCTTCGTTCCGTCGTCGAGGAACGAGCCGATCTCGAACGAGCTCTCGCTCAGGCACTGGAGAACGACGAGTTCGAGCTCTACTACCAGCCGGTGATCAACCCTCAGTCCGACGAAATCGACGGGGTGGAGGCGTTGATTCGGTGGAATCGTCCCGGTCACGGGATGGTGTTCCCCGACGGGTTCATCCCCTTCGCCGAACGCACCGGCCTGATCATCGACATCGACCGATGGGTCATCGGTGCCGCCGTGCGCCAACTCCGCGAATGGGAGGACGCCGGCGTGCGGGAGGGCATCTCGGTGGCAGTGAATATCTCCAGTCGCCACCTGAGCAGCGGCACCTTCGTCGAAGACATCTTCAACCCGCTTCTCGACTACCGGATTCGCCCCGAGCGGTTGATTGTGGAGGTGACCGAATCCGCCCTCCTCGACGACCTCGACCTCGCAGCCACCAAACTCCAAACCCTCCGCAACCGCGGCATCCGCACCGCCATCGACGACTTCGGAACCGGCTACACCAGCCTCGCCCACCTC
>CALGOA010000087.1 GCA_937958015.1 uncultured Acidimicrobiales bacterium
CGCGGGCCCGACACCGTTCGGCTACCGATTGGGTCTGCCCCGGGTCCATCTCCAACACCAAAACGCCGGCCTCGGCCAACCACTCGATCGACTGATCCACCAGCGCGTTCAGATCGCGCATGCCGTCCGCTCCGGCCCGCAGCGCAGTCATCGGCTCCCAGTCCTGGACAACCGGCGGAAGTGGTTCCGTGTCGGTCACATAGGGCGGGTTCGAGACGATCACATCGACCGCTCCCCTGAGGGTTGGCGGCAGCGCCTCAAACCAGGACCCACTGCTGATCGACACCCGCGCCGCGGCCCGGCCGAGGCCGGCGAGGTTGGCGCGGGCCACCGCAAGTGCATCGTCGGAAACGTCGGTTAGAACGACCGCTGAGGTGTCGATCTCGAGGGCAACGCTCAGGCCGATAGCGCCGGTCCCGGTTCCCAGGTCCACCACGACGGGTTCATCGAAACGACGAGCCTCGTCGATCGCCCAGCCAGCCACCTCCTCGGTCTCGGGCCGTGGGATCAGCGCCCGCGCATCCACCATGAGATCAAGCATTCGAAACGACCAGCGACCGACGACGTACTGCAGCGGTTCGCCCCGCAGGCGTCGTTCGATCATGCGGTCGAGACGAACGACGCCCTTTTCGGTCGCCGCCTCATCGAGGTGGAGCGGCAACTCCGCGCCCTCCCAACCCGACGCCTCCTCGACGATCCGTCGAGCCGAGATCTCGGCGTCGTCAACACCACCGACGGAGAATCGATCCGTCGTTTCCGACAGCAACTCCCGCCAGGAGACGGTGGTTGGCAATCTAGGATTCCTCGGCCAACTGACGGGTGCGCTCGTCCATGATCAGAGCATCGCTCACCGCGCTGAGATCCCCGGCGAGCACCTTGTCGAGTTGGTGGATTGTGAGGCCGATCCGGTGGTCGGTGACCCGATTCTCCTTGAAGTTGTAGGTGCGAATCTTTTCGCTCCTACCGCCGGTGCCCGTCTGATCCTTTCGCTGGGCCGACGCTTCGGCCGCCGCCTTTTCCTGCTCCAGCCGAAGCAGTCGTGACCTGAGTACAACCATGGCCCGCAGCCGGTTCTGGAGCTGGCTCTTTTCATCCTGCATCGAGACGACCAGACCCGAGGGGTGGTGGGTAATACGGATCGCTGATTCGGTCTTGTTCACGTGCTGGCCACCAGCGCCGCTGGCTCGGAAGGTGTCGATGGTGATGTCGCCCTGGTCGATGTCGACATCGACCTCGTCTGCTTCAGGCAACACGGTGAGGGTGGCCGAACTGGTATGCACCCGCCCCTGGGATTCGGTGACCGGCACTCGCTGCACCCGGTGGACGCCCGCCTCAAATTTCATGCGGGGCCATACCTCTTCACCGGCCAGTCGGAAAGTGATATCGCTCAGGCCGCCCATATCCGATGCCTGGCTGTTCATGATCTCCAGCTTCCAGCCCTTCGTGCTGGCGTAGGTCTGGTACATCTCGAACAGGTCGCGGGCGAACAGGTTCGCCTCTTCGCCACCCTCTGCGCCGCGAATCTCCATAATCACGTTGCGGCCCGCATTGGGGTCGGGCGGGAGAAGCAGGAGTCGGAACTCCTGCTCGAGCCCCTCGATGTCGGCAGTGGCTTCGTTGATCTCGGTGCGCAACTCTTCTCGATCATCACCCTCGGATTCGGTGAACATCTCCTGCGCCACCTCCAGGTCTTCCTGGCGGCTTCGCAGTGCCACTCCGACCTCTACCACCTTGGAAAGCTCGGAGTACCGGCGCGACATTTCAATGAAACGTTTTTGATCCGAAACGATCGTGGGGTCGGCAAGGCGCGCCTCAACCTCGGCATGTTCAGACAGCAGGGAGTCCAGGCGCTCAAGCACCTGTCCAGAGTAGGGCCGTCGGTCGACCGCACCTGTCTCCACCCCGACCTGGGGCGGCTTTTTCTAGAGCCGGAGCACTTCTTAGTACGGAGCGTCCATCGTGAGGGTCTCGATTCCCACCATTGCGGCGATCGACTCGGTCGCAGGGAACCGGTCCCGGTGGCTGGTAACGATCACCGTGCGGTCGGGCTGGTGACGTCGCCGGTAGTCGGTGGCGATCGGCACCACGTCGGGGTCGATGCCGGCGCTAAAGACGTAGAGAACGTTGGTCGAGGGATCCAGAGCGGCGGCCGGTTCGGGTCCCAACTGCAGGATCCGTTCTCCCAGCGGGGCCAGCAGGGTCAACACCTCGGCGCCGAGCAGGCTGGGTTGCTGAAACGCCACCGACCGAAGCCAACGTTGGCGGGCCCGCCGGTTCAACGGGTGGGAGGCGGCACCCATGGCACGAACCGATCGGACCATCGTGGCCGCCTTCTCCAGCGACTCGGCGGGGTCGACGTGGGTGTGCACATAACCATGGAGCTCGCGATCGGCTGTCCCGACCCCAACCTGGATCTGTCCGTCGTCATCGGCCCGGGCGATCTCGAGACCCTCCACCTCGGCCACCAGACGACCGAAGTCGTCAACTGCAGAGGCTCCGACGGACTCGAACAGTTCGGCCCTGCCGAGGGCCGCCTCGCTGAGAGCAGGAATCGACGCGAGCGGCGAAACGGCTGCCTCGGTCACCGTGGTGCCATCGAGCATCCAGACGGAGATGGTTTCAAAATCCTGGGCCTGGCGGGCAAGTTCCCCGGCCCGATCCTCGGGAACCACCACGACGATCGGCCGGGTTTCGTTTCGCGCCCAGATCAGGACGCTGCCGACACCGAACTGCCTGACGTCGTTCCCGTCATCCTCGGACCGGTCGGGCAGAAGGATCGCACAGCGGTCCTCGTCACCCACGGCCGCGGCAAAACCGCACGAAACCGGCTCAGGGTCTGACCCGAACCGGTTGCGAATGACGGCCGCCAGAATATTGGCGGCGAGATGCGGAGGTGGAGTGGAGGTGCTCAGCTCTTCTTGCGGGAACCGAAGCGACGCTCGAAGCGCTCGACCCGACCGGCGGTATCAACGATCTTCATCGTGCCGGTGAAGAAGGGATGGCTGGCCGACGAAATCTCGACCTTGTAGAGCGGGTAGGTGTTGCCGTCGGTCCACTCGATGGTCTCGTCGGTCTCGATGGTGGACCGGGTAAGAAAGCTGTACTGATCGGCGGAGGAGTCCTGAAAGACGACAGGCCGGTACTCGGGGTGGATTCCAGACTTCATAAGACCGGCAAGGATAGCGCCGTTCGCGGGCATTCAACCCTAGGGAGTAACGGTGGTTCCACCTAGACCCCAGCGTCGAATCGACTCCTCGAGAACGGCCGGAGATCGAGATCGCTGCGACCGTCGATCATCATCTGAACCATGGCCTCGCCCAGCGCCCCGGAGTGTTTGAACCCGTGCCCACTGCACGCGGAGACATGCAACACCCGCTCGGTGGTGGGGTCGACGTCGATCAGGAAATGATCGTCGCTGGTATTTGTGTAGAGGCACACCTCGGAGCGCACACAGGTCGGGGTGACCCCGTCCAGCCGCGGCGCCACGAAGTTGCGATGGAACGATGCGATCTCCTCCTCTGAGACCGTCCGCTCAACCGACCGGGGATCGGTCGTTTCGGTGAACTGTTCGCCCAAGACCTTTAGGCCCGGCACACCTCCTGGCACCATCGGGAAGACCCCGAGGTAGTCCTCGGCCCGGTCGCCAGCCCAGATCAGGAACGGAAAACGATCGGCGCGATACCGGTCCGGATCCTCGACCTCGAACCAGTAGACAACCTGGCGCGTGACGGTGGTGTGGCGGACATCGCCTTCCGGAGCCAACTCTCCGAACCAGGCACCGGTCGCCACGATCGCTCGATCGGAACGGAAGACCTCCCCGCCGGCCGTCACGAGCACGGATGTCGGGTCCTGTTCCACCGCATCGACCGTCGTATTGGTAAGCACCGTGGCACCAGCCGATCGAGCGAGGTCGAGTTGCAAGGCGATGGCGCGTTCACACAGGACGATCCCACCGGTCGGTTCAAACCCGAGAACCTCGTCGAGCCCCAGCGTTACCTGTGGAAGGTGTTCTGCGAATTCCGCTGCGGTTCTTCGGTCGAACTGCAAGGAGGCGTCGTGCGCCACCTGTTCGGTGCGGGTAACGAAATCGCCCCACCGATCGAGGTGGGCGGGCCGGGCCTGACAAATCGTGTAGCCGCCCGGCTGGTAGAGCAGCACCTCGCCGGATCGTTGCTCGAGGTCCCGCCAGATCTGGTGGGAGCGTTCCACGAATGGCAGGTACTGCGGGCCCTCCCCCACCGCCAGTCGCGTGATCCGACTCTCGGCGTGTGATGAA
>CALGOA010000088.1 GCA_937958015.1 uncultured Acidimicrobiales bacterium
TCTGCAGGCCGGCCCGTTGGCGGAGCTGATCGAGGCGACCAAACCCACGATCTCGGGAGCGGTGCCGACGGTCCTGAACGACATTCTCCACAATGCCTCCGGCGCCGACCTCTCATCCCTTCGTTACATCGTGTGTGGCGGCTCGGCGGTGCCCCAGGCATTGATCGAGGGATACCGGGACAACTTCGATGTTGACGTCGTTCAAGCCTGGGGTATGACCGAAACCTCGCCGCTCGCCGCCGTCGGCTGGCCGCCCCGCGGGGTCGCTCGTGAGGACGACATCCAGTACCGGGTGAAGACCGGACGAATTGTGCCGGGAGTTGAAGTTCGCATTTGCAATGACGACGGCGACGCGCTGCCGTGGGATGGCGAGGCCCAGGGCGAGATCGAGATCCGAGGGCCGTGGATCACGGGCAGCTACTACCTGGAGCCGACCGAGGAGAAGTTCCATGACGGCTGGTTGCGGACCGGTGACGTTGGGAGCATCGAACCCGACGGTTTCATTCAGATCTCCGATCGATCCAAGGACGTGATCAAGAGTGGTGGGGAGTGGATCAGTTCTGTCGATCTGGAAAACACATTGATGGGCCACCCGGCTGTTCTGGAAGCTGCGGTGGTGGCGGTCCCCGACGAGAGATGGGACGAACGACCGTTGGCCTGCATCGTGGTTCAGGAAGGAGCTGACACTCCCACCGTCGACGAGATGAAGGCCTATCTCGATGGAAAGGTGGCCAAGTGGTGGGTCCCGGAACGGTGGACGTTCATCGACGAGGTGCCCAAAACATCGGTGGGCAAGTTCGACAAGAAGGTCCTCCGTCAACGCCAATCCGACGGCGACCTCTCCATCCTCACCTAACCCCGTTCCCGTTCGCGGCGGGATTCAGCCTCATTTTGCCAATCGGCGGGATACAGGGTCAGATCTGACTCTCGATTCCGCCGATTGCCAGTTTTGGTGCTGGATCCCGCCACTCGCCGACGTTTAGCGGAGGTCGGTGGCGGCCAGATGTCGAACGAAATCGTCGATGAGACCGAGGGCGAGGTGGGACGAATCGCCGTTGACCACGATCGAGAACGCGGCCCGTTCACCGCTGGCGAGGGTGAGGTACCCCGACAACGCCCGGCCGCCGATGATGGTGCCGGTCTTGGCTCGAACGTTGCCCGCAGTCGCCGTATTGGTCAGCCGACCACCGAGCGTTCCCGAGCGACCCGCCACCGGAAGCGCCTCGTAGAAGCGGTCGAACCACGGTCGATCCTGAGCCCAGACCAGCAGCTCCACCCACTGATTGGCCGAGCGAAGATTGCCGCGGCTCAGGCCGGATCCGTCGGCGTCCTGACCACCGGGTGACAGCCCGCCCTCGGCAAGCACATCACGAATCAACTCGGTCCCCGCAGCTGTCGACCCACCGGTTCCATTGACGGCCGACCCCTCACGGATCAGCGCCTCAGCGATCTGATTGTCACTGCTCAGCATCATTTCCCGGACCAACTGGTCGACCGTCGGCGACTCGATCGATGCAACCCGGACCGCCCCTGTCGGGATCGAACCCAAGCGCACCTCGCCATCGAAGCGAACCCCGGCCGCCCGCAGTTGGGATGCGAACCGGGAGGCGTTCACACGGTCGGGGCGCTGCAGGAAGTTGGGATCTTTTGTCCACCGATTGTCGTCGACCATGAAGGCCGACAGCGGCCCGACGTAGGTGGGCATCTGCCAGTCCTGCCACCCCGGAGCCATACGATCTGCACCGAAGTGCGACACGTCCAGAACGATGTCGCCCTCGACTACCGCAACCGATCCCGCCGTTAGCCCAGCCGCGTTCGCCAACTGCGCCGAGGTGAGGCTGGGGTCGCCGCCCGCCCGTAGGTACAGGTGTCCGTCCGCAGCCAACACCTCGGTGATGAATCGGTGCTCGGGGTGGAGGATTTCGTACGCCCCCGCGGCGGTGAAGAGCTTCTGATTGCTCGCCGGAAACAACTCCCGGTCGCCGTCGAACGAGCCTGCGAGGCCGTACCCGTCGACCCACACCGCGGCCGAGACTTCCAGCGACGGGATCAGACGATGATCCCGGATGGAGTTGAACGCCGGTTCGAACTGGGAGAGGGGATCCGGCGTCGACGCGAACGTCGAATCCGACGCCGGTTCGGGGGGCGTCGTTGTGGTCGTCAAGGTCGTCGTTGTGGTTGAGGTCGTCGTTGGAATCGATGTTGGCGCAGTTGCCAGCGCCAGATGCGGTAACCCGACCTCGCGGCCGGAGCTGGTGTCGCTGGCGACCGCGGTCAGGCCGACGATGCCCAACACGGCGATGAGAGCGATGGCGACCGACCTCAGCATCGCCGTTCCGAACCGATCGCCCATACGGCTGCACATCAGACCACATCGGCGACGCAATGAGGCATCGGCCTGCCTTGAGCTGGGCCCGATCACCGCTGGATTAGGTTCCGAACCAGACCAACCGAGATGCTGGAGACATGACGCGAGTGAACGGCATTCACCACCTGGCGATCAACACCGCCAACATCAAGGCGCAGATCGAGTTCTTCACCGACGTTCTCGGGGCGGAGCTTGTCGGCCTGTTCTGGATGCACGGAGTCAAGGGGGCGTGGCACGGATTCTGCCGGCTCCACGACCACTGCTCGATTTCGTTCGTTGAGATTCCCGCCAACCACGAAATCGAATCGACGATAGGGGTGACCCACGCCGGCAACGGCGCTGGTGCTTCAGCTCCCGGCACGACCCAACACCTGGCGCTCAACGTTGATACGACCGAGGACCTTCTGGCGATGCGGGATCGCATTCGCTCCCGAGGGATCAATGTGATCGGCCATATCGACCACGGGATCTGCCAATCGATTTATTTCGCCGGCCCCGAGGGGCTGACCCTCGAGGTGGCGACGTCGGCGGCGCCGATCGATGCCGAGTTGTGGATCGACCCCGAGGTTGTCAAGCTCGCAGACATTTCACCCGAGGAATTGGACCGCTACAAACATCCGGCTGAGTTCACACCAGGCTCCGGGCCGGTGCCGCAACCGCCGATCGACCCGTCGAAGCCACATACCAACTATCCCGAGAAGGTGTATCGACGTCTGATCGAGACTCCCGATGACGTGATCACGGCGACCGCCAGTTACTCCGAACCTCCGGTGACAACTCCATCGTGAAGGTTCCCGGCACTCCCAGCGGATGTGAACGGATCCCCTACGTCGTCGCCTACCGCGAAGACGTCGCCTTCTCCGACACCTACGGAGGCGGTGGCGACGTGATCGGACTCGACTGCCACCTGGTCCGACCAACCGCGCAGACCTCGTCGACAGTCATCATCTTCATGCACCCGACCGGAGGCGGTATGTACCTGCCGATCGTGGGTGGCCTGGCTCGGGCCGGCCATCACGTGATCTGGGCGAACTCGAGGTATCGAGGGACCGACTCGGCCCTGATCATGGAGAAGGTCGCTGCCGATCTCGGCGCCGTGATCCTCGATGCCCGCGATCGACTCGGTTACGACCGGGTGCAGCTCTGCGGCTGGTCGGGCGGAGGATCCCTGTCGGTCTACTACCAGTCGCTCGCCACGGCGGGCCGGGGCATCGTTGACACACCCGCCGGCGACCCGTACGTCGTGCCTGATTCTCGTCTGCCACCTGCCGACGGACTGCTGCTGCTCGCCTCCCACATCAGTCGACATGGCATTCTCACCGAGTGGATCGACGCGTCGATCACCGACGAGGACAACCCCTTCGATCGCAACCCAACCCTGAACCTGTACGACCCGGCCAACCCGAATCAACCGCCGTATCGCGACGACTTCGTAGCCCACTATCGCTCAGCCCAGATCGCACGAAACCGCCGGATCACCGAGCGGGTCACGAATCAGTTGAGCGACCTCCGCGACTCGGGACGCCCGGCCGACGAGCGGGCCTTCGTTGTTCACGGGACCATGGCCGACCCAAAGTGGCTCGACGTGTCGATCGACCCCAGCGATCGGATTCCGAACCATTGCTACCTCGGTGACCCGCGCATCGTGAACGATGGCCCCGTGGGTCTCGCTCGGTTTTCGACCCTACGAAGCTGGCTGAGTCAGTGGAGCCTGGATCATGCCAGAGCCGATGGCCTCCGCTGTGCGGCGTCACTGACGGTGCCGGTCCTCGTCGTTGGAAACACCGCCGACGACGCCTGCACGCCGAGCCACACCCACCGCCTCTTCGATGCCGTTCCTCATGACCGCAAAAGGCTCTACGAAGTTGCCGGTGCGACCCACTACTACACCGGCCCTGAGGGTCGGACCCACCTCGCCGAGGCCGTCGATGTAGTGAGTTCGTTCGTCAACTCCGCTTGATCGTGCGGTAGCACCGTCGGGGGCAACGCGACTCCGGTATTGACAACTTATCTTTTCAATTGCAGGATGGAGTCGTGTCAACACCGGTCCCCGATCTCAAGGTCATCGACGACCCGCAGGTCGCTCTCGCCGCGATAGATCCGATCCGATCCCAGATCCTTGCTGCGCTCCGGACGCCGGGATCAGCGTCGTCGATCGCCAAGGGCCTCGATATGAGCCGGCAAAAGGTGAACTATCACCTGCGAACCCTCGAGGAGTGTGGCCTCGTCGAACTGGTCGAGGAGCGGCCCCGGCGCGGCCTGACCGAACGGATCATGATCGCATCTGCGTCGTCATACGCCGTCGCACCGGAGGCGCTGGGCGACAGTGCCTCTGCTCCAGAAACGATGGACCGACTTTCGAGCCAGTATCTCATCGCCGTGGCGGCTCGAATCGTTGGCGATGTTGGCCAACTCGCTCGATCAGCAGCACGAGCGGGCCGGCCCCTGTCCACCCTCACGATCGATACCGAGATTCGATTTGCGAACGCCGCCGACCGGGCCGAGTACTCCAGGGAACTGGCCGACGCCATTGCGAAGCTCGGCGCCCGCTATCACAACGAAGACGCTCCCAACGGACGATGGCACCGGGTCATCGTGGCCGCTCACCCTCGTCGAAACACTCCCCGAAAAGGACATCGAAATGACTGACAACCCGTCTCCGGACCGCCGTTCCATCGAACTCGAGGTCGAAGTGCACGGCACGCCCGAGGAGGTGTGGCGCGCCGTCGCTACCGGGCCCGGAATCGGATCCTGGTACGTGCCCCACGAGGTTGAAGAACGGGAACACGGCGCCGCGACCGCATCGTTCGGGCCTGGATCGGAGATGCAGGTGAGTGGTCGAGTCGCGGCCTGGGAACCGCCGAACCGGATCGTCTTTGACGCTGGCGAAGACGACGACGGCCTTGCCTTTGAATGGCTGGTCGAGGCGAAGGACGGCGGTACGTGCATCGTGCGGCTGGTGAACTCCGGGTTCCTGAACGGCGAGGAGTGGGACGACTACTTCGACGCCATGACCGAAGGCTGGAAGATGTTCATGTTCAACCTTCAGCTGCACCTCGAACACTTCAGCGGACAGTCGGCCCGGGCGAGTCTGCCTCTCGGGTCGTGGCGCGGCCCCGCATCCGATGCCTGGCAGCGGCTGACAACCGCGCTCGGCATCGACCCCCGAGCCACCGTCGGCGACCACATCCACACCTCGGGTTCAGGTGTTCCCCCGCTCGGTGGCACCGTGGTCGCGGCGACACCGACCCGACTGTCGATCCTGGTTGATAGCCCTGCACCCGGGACAGCATTCCTGGCCGCTGAGGGCCGAGGAGAACACGTCGAAGTATCCGTCTGGACCTATCTGTACGGCGACGACGGCATCGCCGCCGCGGAACGAGATGAGCCGTTGTGGCGGCAGTGGTTGCAACAATCAGATTGATGGATCTGCAAGAAGTACTGGTCAAAACTACCTAAGGCTGCAAGACTGACCACAGACAGCGCTCTGTGGGTCCTGGGCGTCCCAAGCGGACATCCACACGTGCTGGCGGGCCGGAGAAGACCCTTTCGAAAGGGTGTCTTTGACGATGCCAAAAATCACCCACACCAGGAGCACAACCATGCCAAGCGGAGCCGTTGGAACTCGAAGGACCGGGGTCCGGAAGATCCCATGGGTGGTGCTCTTTGCCGCACTGCTTGTCGCAGCCGTGACCGGCTCGGTCACGCCTGCGTCGGCCGAGGATGGGCACACCTCGTTCACGGTTGTTATCGAGAACGTCTCAACCGACGGGACGCTGACCACATCCTCGGGCAGCGTGGCGGTGCCGCTCTCGCCCGGCGCCTATCTCGTGCACCCGGCAGGCCGCAACGCCCTTTTGGATCCACGGGATCAGGCCACGCCGGCGCTGGAGGCCCTCGCCGAGGATGGAGACCCATCGGGGTTCCCATCCCAGGTTCCCGGTGCTCAGGTTTTCAACACCCCCGATGGAGCGAGCGGGCCGGGACCATTGTTGCCCGGACAGACCTACTCGTTCTCGATCGAGGCCGAACCCGGCGAGCAACTGTCGCTCGCCACCATGTTCGTACAGTCCAACGACTGGTTCTATTCGACCCTCTCGGATGAACAGGGGATCGAACTCTTCGATGCTGCCGGTGCGCCCATCTCGGGCGACGTGAGCGATCAGCTGAAACTGTGGGAATCGAAGACCGAGTTGGACGAAGCGCCCGGTACCGGCCCCAACCAGGCGCCGCGCCAAAGCGCTCCCAACACCGGCGTCTCAGAGACCGGCCAGGTCATCAGCCTGAACTCGTTAGGCAAGCGGCCACCGCTGACCGGACCGGTCATGAAGGTCACCATCACACCCGCTGACGCACCTTCCGATGGCGAAGAACCCGGTGACGGCGAAGAACCCGGTGACGGCGAGGAACCGGGTGACGGCGATGCCCGTCCGGGTGAACCGTTCGACGCCGCCGATGGTACGGAGATCGGTCGCAGCAGCACGTTGAACGGACTGAATGGTCTGAACGTTGGCCCCGACGGCAACGTCTACATAGCAAGTGTTGCGGGCAACGAGATCACCGTGCACGACCCTGAGACCGGGGAGATCCTCGATCGCATCGGTCCAGAACGCGGC
>CALGOA010000089.1 GCA_937958015.1 uncultured Acidimicrobiales bacterium
TCGTTTCTCGACGTCAGCCGTCTTCACAGTACTCGGCGTGCGGGGAAGTGGCCTCGGCAACGAGATGTCAGATGCTTGTTGTGGGCGTGTGATCTCATCGATTCGTCGCATACGCACTATCACCCAGCTCCGGCCACCCAGAGCGCCGGAAATGGTGTAGTACTCTCCGGCCATGATCTCTCGCAGTTTCGGACTGGCCAAGTCATCGTTCAGGGTGCTTCAGGCCGACAAGGAATTGCTGTTGTTGCCGGTCATTTCCGCCGCAGCTGCGATCCTCACCCTTCTCATCACCGTGTTGCCGCTGACGCTTGCGTCGGATTCAATACCGACCGGAGTATTCGTCGTCGTACTGTTCCTCGTCTATCTGGCGCTGGCGTACATCACGATCTTCTTCAGCGCGGCCCTGATCCACGGCGCCAACGAACGGCTGTCGGGAGGCGATCCCACCGTCAGCAGCGCCATCGCAGGTGCCACCGCACGGGCGGGCGCAATTCTCCCGTGGGCGATCGTCTCAGCCACGGTGTCGCTGATCATCCGTGGCATACGGAGCAATGACAATTTCGTCGCCAAGATCATCGCCGGACTCCTGGCCGCGGCATGGGCGTCGGTTACGTTCCTGATCCTTCCGATGATTGTGATCGATGGCCTCACCTTTGGTGAGGCTTCCAAGCAGGCAAAGGCCACTGTCCGTGAACGCTGGGGTGACAATGTCACCGCCTACGCCGGTTTGGGAATCGTGAGCTTCCTCCTCAGCCTCCCCGGTCTCGCGGTGTTGTGGCTGAGTCAGGGAAACATCGCTCTGCTCGTTCTCGGCGCAGTGCTCCTGGGTGCTGCGGCTGCGGTTGGAATGGCCCTCTCGGGCGCCTATCAGGCTGCGCTCTACCGGTACGCCACCCTGGGCGAGACCCACAACGAGTACTTCGAGCCCGGTCTGTTGGAGAACAGCTTCCACCGCTAACCAACCAGGTCCGGATCGGCCGGGCAGAGTTGTGGCCTACGTTGGGAGGATGGAGTGTGTCCCCAATGTTTCAGTCTGACCTGCCGGTTCCCGACCGGATCGCGGAGGGGATTGAACGAACGCTCGCCCACATCGCCGCGAGCGGTTCCATGCTCACCGGTGCCGAGCGGATCGGAGTAGCCGAGGCGGTCCGGCGATCATCTGTCGATGATGACACCTCGTCCTCGATCACCACCGTCATCGCTCGAAAGATGGCGACCGAGGCACATAATCTGAACTCTGCAGACGTCGAGAGTTTCGATGATCCCAGCACGTATGTGGAGATCCTCGGCATCGTGGCGATGACCGTTGCAATCGACACCACATCCCGTGGAGTGGGCGGACCGAACGTTGTTTTCCCGGAGCCGGGGCCTGGTGTCCCAACCGGGGAAACCGACCCTGCAGCCAAACAGCGATCAGCGCTGGTTCCCACCGTCGGTTCCGCGGGACCGACCAGTGCGCTGTCACTGTTGCCGGCTGAGGCCGCGGCACAGGAGGAGCTGCACGGGTCCCTCTATCTCACCTACGAGGAGATGGGTGAGATCGCCATCCACAAAGGCCTGCCGCGGTGGCAACTTGAACTGGTTGCGGCGCGGACGTCACTGATCAACCACTGCTTCTTCTGACTGTTTGCCCACAGTGGGATGCTCCGTGCGAGCGCCCAAGCCATCGGTGTTGAACTCGACCTCCGCAGTGTTGGTGATCGAGCGATTCATCCGCGTCGAGAGGACGCCGCTGCGTTGTTGCGATTCACTGATGCGCTGGTGAGCCGAACCGGTGACCTCGATGGCGCCCGGGTGGCACTGATCGAGGTCATGGGACCGGAGGTGGTTGCGCCAGCCGCTGCGGCCGCTGGCAACTTTGAGATGATGAACCGGGTCGTGGATGGTGTCAACGTTGCGATTCCGGCGTCCAGGGAGGCGATCGCTCCGGAGATCGGGCTGGACGGGTGGACGGGTTAGGAGGCGTCAGACACCCCCTCCCAAATTTCTGCTGCCCACTACAAAGTTCGTAGTCGCCAGCAGAGATTTGGGCGGAATGTAGTGGGCAGCAGACAGAACCAGGGGGTGGCGCATCCTCCATTCATCGACTATCGTCGATGATCAATGGATACCACCGAAACACTCAGCCGAACCGAAGCAGGAACGTGGGCGTCGTGGTTCCATGCGCTGGGCGACCCGACCCGGGTCTTGATCCTTCACCAGTTGGCCACCTCTGATCGGCCGCTGACGGTTGGAGAAATCACCGATCGTCTCGATGTCGGACAGTCCACCATTTCCCACCATCTCGCCAAGCTCGCCGACGTACGGTTCGTACTGGCTGAACAGCAGGGGACATCGAGCCTGTGGCGAATGAATCAGGAGTGTTTGTCCTGCTTCCCCTCAGCGGTCGACGTGGTGATGGGCCGAATCCCGAACGAATTCACTGAAGCTTTGGAGCAATCACGATGAGTAACGACCAGGTTCACGACGAGGTCCGTGAGTACTACCGCAACGCAGCCAAGACCAGAGTGGGTCAAACGCGGCCCGATGAGCTCTGGGGTGTGAGTCAATACGACGATGACACCCTGGCCGAGGGAACGCCGGTGGCTACCGATCTCTCAATGGGGTGCGGCAATCCTTTCGCGATGGCCGACCTCGTCGAAGGTGAGACCGTGCTGGACCTTGGATCGGGTGGCGGTCTCGACGTGATCCTGTCCGCCAAGCGGGTCGGCCCGTCGGGCAAGGCCTACGGTGTCGACTTCCTCGATGAGATGCTGGAGATCTCTCGAGCGAACGCAGTCGAGGCCGGTGTCGACAACGTCGAATTCCTGAAAGGGATGATCGAAGCCGTGCCGTTGCCGGACGCATCGATCGATGTGGTGATCTCGAACTGTGTCGTAAACCTCGCTCCCGACAAGGCGAAGGTCTTTGCTGAGGTCGCTCGAGTTTTGAAACCGGGTGGCCGTGTTGCCATCTCCGATGTCGTCGCCGACAACGGTGTCGAGCCGGTAGCGGGTGGTCTCGACTGGGCGTCCTGCGGTGCTGGTGCCCTGCAGTACGACGACTACATGAACCTCCTTCGGGCCTCCGGGCTCACCGATGTGAGCATCGAGTACACCCACGAAACCGAACCTGGTCGTCACGGAGCGATCGTTCGAGCCACCCAGCCCGCCTGACTTGAGGGCTCGTCCCGCTCCTGACTGCGGAGCATTTCTGTGGCACGGAGTAACGGCCCTACGCTGTCGCAGTGACGAGTCCGGCCGGTGTCGAGGAGCAGGAAGGCGCCTCTCCCGGTCGTCGTGCGGCGCTGGCCGAGCAGGCATGGATAGTTATTGGCCTGATCATGGCCACTGCCTGTGTCGCTCAGGCTTTTGGTCGTTTCACCTGGGGGGTTGTGCTGCCGGGCGCTCGCGATGATCTCCTTGACGGCTCGAACGCAGTGGCCGGTTTCTTCGGAACCCTGAACGTTGCGGCATATCTGATCGGAACGTTCGCCGTCTCGTGGATGGCGTCGCGGGTGACCCTGGTGGGCTTGGTTCGTATCGGCATGGTGCTCTCCACCAGCGCGCTGGGGTTGGCTGCCATCGCTCCCTCCGGTCCGGTGCTGGCGTTCGCACTGTTCGTCATGGGACTCGGTGGGGCGCTCATCTGGATTCCGTCGCCGGCGATTGCAGCGAGGACACTTCCGCCGCATCGGGCCGGAATGGCGGTGGGGATGATCGGCTCCGGCATCGGAGTCGGTGTCGTCTTCGCAGGGCAGATGGCGAGGTATCTGGATCGACGAAGCGATGGCGGGCAGTTCTGGCAGACGCTCTATCGAATCGAATTCGGGATAGCCCTCATCGTCTTGATAGGCACGTTTGTCTTTCTGCGCAGCCAGGGGGACCGCCCGTCGATGGCCGGCGGGTTTGGGGGAGTGGGGGCGTTGAAGACCGTTCCCGGATGGTTCCCTGCAACGATGGCGTATGCGGCATTCGGTTTCGCATACATCCTGGTCATCGGCTTTCTTGTCGCCCGACTAGAGGACGATGCGGGGTTCAGCTCTGATCAGGCGGCCACGATGTTCTCGGTACTAGGCGGTGCGACGGTGCTGGGCGGACTGACGCTCGGACCGTTGTCGGATCGGATCGGAAGGCGCGTGACGTTGACGTCAGCGTTCGTGCTGTTCGGACTGTGTGCCCTGCTCGTCCTCACCGGCACGCAGCCATGGGTTCTGATCGCTGCGTTCGGTGCGGGGCTGATGTTCTCGGGAATGCCGGCGCTGATCATTGCCCACGTCGTAGACCACACCACCCCCGACACCTACGGCCCGGCATTCAGCGCCGCGACGCTTGCGTTCGGTGTGACGCAGATGATCTCGCCACAGGTAGGCGGTCTGTTGGCCGAATATCTCGGTTCGTTCACCTGGGTCTTCGTTCTGTCAGCCGGTGTCGCTTTCGCCGGTGCCGGCTTCGCCAGTCGCCTGCAGGACCGAGCGCCGACCTGACCGTGCGGATGGTCTCGAACCCATTAGTGGGCTTGTGCCCATCCGGTTGCGCGACATTCGAGTTGTAGGCCACACCAATCGAGACTGTCTTCAGCGTTGCTGGGAACGGCTGGTGAGATAGGCCCCGAGGATAATCAGGGCGGTGCCGGCCAGTTCGACGAGGCCGATCGATTCGTCTCGGAACGTGACACCAAGCACGATCGCCACGATCGGAATGAGGTAGGTCACCAACGCGCCTCGACTTGCTCCCGCTCGACCCGCCAACGTGGCTGACAGGGCCCGTGCGACGCCGGTTCCGAACACACCGAGGACCGCAACCGCGGCCAGCGAGCCGGCCGTGGGGTCTGACGTCAGGGTCTCGGGCACTCCCCACGGAGCTAGAACGAGCGTGCCGAC
>CALGOA010000090.1 GCA_937958015.1 uncultured Acidimicrobiales bacterium
GCATCCCGGCCGAGGCGTTGCACCGCCAGCTCGGCCATGGGTCGGTGGGGTTTGCCGGCGAAGACCGGCTCGGTCTCGGATGCGGTTTGAACTGCGGCCACGATTGATCCGCCACCGGCCCACAGGCCGTGTTCGGTCGGATAGGTGGGATCGTGGTTGGTGGCGATGAATCGAGCCCCGTTCCGGATGGCGGTGACGGCCATCCGCAGGCGGTCATAGGACAGGTCGAAGTCGAGGCCAACGATGACCGCGTCCACATCGGGCGGACCGGCGTCGGGAGCCATCAACGCGACCGATTCCGCTCCCCTGGTTTCGATCGCCTCGACGATTCCGGGCCCTCCCATCACAAAAACCCGTTCGCCGTTGTCGACTAGCGTGCCCGCCGCCATGGCGGAGGAAAGAACCCGACCGGCTGCATCGATTCCGAAGCGGCCGAGCTTCGCTTCCTGTTGCGATTCGGTCGACGCACTGTTGTTGGTGGCAAAGAGCACGTCGTGGCCATCGGCCAACAGCTGGTTGACCGCCTCGACGGAACCGGGAATCGGTTCGGTTCCGTGCCACAGCACGCCATCGAGATCGAAGACGAAGTTGATGACAATTGACCGTAGCCGAACCATTTACCAGCACCGATGTTGTTTGTATCGTGGTCGGCGTGACGCAATTTACTGACCAGTTCGCCCCCGGAGTCATCACCGGAGAAACCGTGTCGGAGGTGTTCGCCTACGCCAAGGAAATCGGCTTTGCGCTTCCAGCGGCCAACTGTGTTGGGTCCAACAGCATGAACAGCGTGATGGAGACCGCTGCGTCACGGAACGCTCCGGTGATCATTCAGTTCTCCAATAGCGGTGGCGCCTTCGTGGCGGGCAAGGGATACCCCGAACAGGGCATTCCAGCATCCATCGCCGGTTCGATCGCCGGCGCTCACCATGTCCACGCCCTGGCCGAGGCCTACGGCGCCCGTGTCATGGTGCACACCGACCACGCAGCCAAGAAACTCCTCCCCTGGATCGACGGGATGCTCGATGCCGGTGAAAAGCACTTCGCAGCCACGGGTAAGCCGCTGTTCAGCAGCCACATGCTCGACCTCAGCGAAGAACCGATGGACGAGAATGTCGAGATCTGCGCCCAGTACCTGGAGCGGATGAGCGCCATGGGTATGACGCTCGAGATCGAACTGGGCATCACCGGCGGAGAAGAGGACGGCGTCGACAACTCCGACGCCAAACCGGAAGATCTGTATTCAAAGCCCGAAGAGGTCTGGCAGGCGTACGAAGAGCTGTCGAAGATCAGCGATCGGTTCACCATCGCAGCCGCATTCGGCAACGTGCACGGGGTGTACAAACCCGGCAATGTCCAGCTGACTCCCACCATCCTCCGAGACAGCCAGGCGTACGTGGCCGAGAAGATTGGCTCGTCCGCCACGAACCCGGTGAACTTCGTGTTCCACGGCGGGTCGGGGTCCAGCCCAGCCGAGATCGAAGAAGCGATCAGCTACGGCGTCATCAAAATGAACATCGACACCGACCTCCAGTGGGCGTTCTGGGACGGCATTCGTAGCTACGAGGCCGAAAACCGCGGCTACCTCCAGGGCCAGATCGGTAACCCGGAGGGCGACGACAAGCCGAACAAGAAGAAGTACGACCCGCGGGTCTGGCTGCGGGCCGCCGAAGAGAGCTTCGTCCAGCGCCTCCATCAGGCCTTTGACGAACTGGGCCACGTCCGCCAGTAAGTATTTGCCCAGCTAGGGCGGGGCGAATCGCCCTACTCGCACAATCGGTGGTTCCGTACTCTCCGCTCTTGTGGCGCAGCGTATTGCGGTGGTTCTGCTTCTGGTCGGTTCTGTTGTTCTCCTCAGCGCGCCCAGTCCCGCCGCCGCCCAGCAATCCTGTCCCGTGTCGGGTTCGATCGTCGGCCAGAGTGTCGTGGCCTCGGGCTGCATCCTGGAGGGCGGTGGCGGACCCGACGGCACACCGGCGCTCGCATGTACCTACGACCTATTGATCGGCAACGATGTGTCGTCGTCGGTCGGGGTCTATCGCAGCGCCAACGGCTACGCCACGGGTTCGGCCACCGGTGGCACGCCAGCGGTCGAGGTGACGGTGAACATCACCCTCGGTGGTGGTAGTTCGCTTGAGTTCAATGCGGTCGAGGTGTCCGGCGCTGACCGTCAGTTCAGCGAAACCGGCCAGTGGTATCGACGGTTCTGCGACGACGAGAACGGCAACCAGATCTCGGTCGACGGGCCGATCCCCTCCGGGACTCCGCGACCCATCACCGAAGTCCTCGTCGAAGCACTCGCTCAACTGGACGTTGAAGCACCACCTACTTTCGACCACTCTGGTCCGGCCAGCGTGCTGCAATTGCCGACGTTCTTCTGGCTGAGCACCGTCGACTTCACCGCTCCGGCGGCGACCGCATCGGCCACCCATGGCAATCTGACGGTGTCGGTCAGTGCCCAACCCGACAACTACGTCCTCGAGGTCGATGGAGTCACGATCGATTGCGACGACCGCAACACCCCCTGGTCTCGTGGCCTCGCCGAGGACGACCCATCGGCATGTATCCATGTGTTCGAGGACCCCGCCGACGAAAGTGGCCTCATCGAGGTCGATCTGACCCTCGAGTTTGCGACCAGTTGGTCTTCGAACGTTCCCGCCTTTGCCGGACCCGAACCACTCGCTCCGATTCCGACCATCACCGAGGACATCCAACACGAACTGGTCGAGATCGTTGGGCTGTCCCGCTAGCGAGATATTCTGACGGAGCGGCGCATTCGTGCGCCCACTCGGGTTCTGAACCCCAACCACATCAACGTGTTGAGGAAAAGGATCCACATGAACTTTTGTGTTGTACAGGGACTCGTCGTCGGCGAACCCCGAATTGCTGAACTCCCATCGGGCGAGACTGCCCTGTCGTTCGACGTGCAGACGCACGGAGAAAACCGGGCCTCGGTGCCGGTTGAATGGACAGGATCGGCATCATCGATGCCGACGGTCCAGACCGACTACGCCGTCGCAGTGGTCGGCACGGTTGCCCGCCGCTTCTACCGGGCCGGTGGCTCCATCCAGACCCGGGTATACATCTCCCCCGAAACGATCGTGGTCCGCCAGCCCAAACGGCAGGAACGGATCATTCGCTCCAAGCTTGAACAGGTCCTAGCCGAGCGTCCGGAGTAACCGGTCGATCGCATCATCCAGGAACTCCTGGGTGGTGGCCAGGTTCATTCGGGCGAACGTTCCGTACTGCGCCCCGAAAACGAGGCCGGGATCCATGCCCAGCCGACCGCGTTCCAGAGCGTGACCGGCCGGATCGTCGGCGATCGAGGTGTCGGAGAAGTCGAGCCAGGCCAGGTAGGTCGCCTCGGGCAGATCCCAACGGACCTGGGGCGCCTCACTGGCCAGTCGGGCCGCCAGATGATTCCTGCGGTCGGTGATCTCTGCCGCAACACCGTCGAGCCAGTCCTGACACTCAGTCCAGGCGGCGAGAGCTGCGGCGAAACTCATCGGCGTCGACATACCGCGCGCCCGAGGGGGCAGGCCGTCCAGATAGTCGAGCGTTGGCGCATGGTCGAAATGGGCCACGCAGCAGTGCAGACCCGCCACGTTGAACGACTTACTGGCCGAACTCATGGTGACCAGCCGGCCCGCGAATCGATCGTCGGACAGGGTGAGCGGTCGGTGGGCCCCTTCGTGGATGAAATCCCCCCAGATCTCGTCGCTGATCACGACCAGATCGTGTCGTTGGGCGACGTCGGCGACGATCGCCAATTCATCCTCGTCGAAGATCCGTCCGGTTGGATTGTGGGGCTGACAGAACAGGATGGCCCTCGTCGTCGAGTCGATTGCAGCCTCGAGCCGTTCGGCATTGATCCGCCACCCTTCACGTTCCAATTGCACCTCCACACAACGCCGGCCCCCGCCGGTGATCGAGTCGAAGAACGGGTGATAGGACGGGGTGAAGAGCACGACGCCGTCGCCAGGATCGGTGCACGCCATCAGCGACATTTCAACCGCATGGAGGACCGAGGTGAACGATCGCATGCGGTCGGTGTCAGGCCGCCACCCGTGGTGTCGGTCCTGCCAGTCAGAGAATGCCTGAAAGACATCGGGGATTCTGAAGAAGTTGTAGCCAAGGTCGCCCCGGTCCAGGAACCCCCGGATGACGTCCAGAACGGCTTCGGGCGGATCGAAGTCCATGTCGGCCACATGGGAAGGCATCACGTCGGGGTCGTACAACTTCCACTTGTAGGACTGCCGAGACCTGGCCTTTTCGTAACTGAGCTCCTGCACGCTGGCGACACTAGAACGGCACGAACACCTCAAGCCAGCCCACTACCCCAAACTTCGTGCCCCACCCACACAACGTGTTGCCTGGACACCAAGTTTCGGTCCGATGTGGGTTCCACACGAAGTTTCCGGTCGGTGTGGTAGGGCCAGCGACCTCACCCTCACGCACAGGTCGAGGGCTCGAACGGGTCAGATTTCGACCGGCCGAAGTCTATACAAACGCCCTAAAACTGCCCGAATAGGCAAAGTAGCGAGCTACTTAAGGTTCATCGCCCGCTTGCCGGCGTCGCCAA